>CANHAG010000151.1 GCA_947458525.1 Rhodospirillaceae bacterium
ACCATGAAGGGCACTTTCGCAATCGCCTTGGCTACCAGCACCTGCTGTAGAAACGCAATCACCCCAATCAGCGCCAGCCAGCCCCAGCCTTCAGTCGTCGGGGTTTTCCAGTTGAGAATACCGGCAGGCAGGGCGAGGATGGTCGTCATCGCCAGCATGTAAAAAGCAATATGGTTCGGCGATTCCGTACGGGTGAGCAGCTTGATGACCACACCGCAGAAAGAAAACCCAAGCGCGGCCGCCAGCACGAAGGCTACCCCGGGGCTTGCTGGAATCATGCCCGGCCGGGTGATGATGAGCACGCCCAGAAATCCGATAGCAAGTGCAATCCAGGTATGGGCGTAGCCCTTTTCCTTCAGCACAAAAATAGTGACAATGGTGGCCAGAAGCGGGGTAATGAAATTAAGCGCCGTATGCATCGGCAGGGTGAAGAGATCGCCCAGATATCCGAGTGAATAGAATGAAAGGGTGAAGGCGCCATATTCAAGCACCGCGCGCAGGGAATAGGTTTTCATCCGCGTTGTCTTCAGCCCTTTAAGCCCCTGCCGTGCCGCCCAGGGCAACATGCACAGCGTGGCAATGGCACTATAACACAGCATGACCTGAAACGCGTGCAGCCCGTGGCCATATTCCGGAATCGTCAGTCGCGGCACAATCGCAAAAACAACGGCATTTCCAAGAATCACCAGCGTGAAGAGGAAAATAGCCACAAGGGTTTCGCGTTTTTGCTGCATGGATATCCTCTAGGAGTCAGAATGAAAATTGCTCAAGCGTGATGCGCTCGTCAAGGTTATGCTCGGGATCAAACAGCATGGCAAGGCTGATATTGCGCTCCTCAAACACGGAAACACTCACCACGTCGCGCACTTCGGTAAAATCCGCCACCGCACTGACGGGGCGTTTTTCCGGCTGCAGAATCTCAAACGTGACACTTGAATTATGTGGCAGCAGCGCGCCACGCCAGCGGCGCGGGCGGAAGGGCGCAATGGGGGTAAGCGCCAGCACATTGGCCGAAAGCGGCAGAATCGGCCCGCCAGCGGAAAAATTATACGCGGTGGAACCGGCGGGTGTTGATACAATCACCCCGTCGCAGATCATTTCGGGCACGCGCACCACATGGTCAATGGTTACCCGTACCTTGGCGGCCTGCCTGCTTTCGCGGAAGAGCGAGACTTCATTAATCGCCAGTTCCTGATGTTCCTTACCGTTCACCGTACGCGCATACATGATGAGCGGATGCAGCACCGAACGTCTGGCCGCCTGAAGGCGCTCGAGCAGATGATCGGGCGTGTAGTGATTCATGAGAAACCCGACCGAGCCGCAATTCATGCCGTAAACCGCAATACCCCGGTGCATGTATTTATGCAGCACCTGCAGCATGAACCCATCACCGCCCAGCACAATAATGACATCCGGCTTGGTGCGTTTGCCAGCAATATCCAGCAGATCATACCGCGACTTCAGCTCCATCAGCGCATGTTGCGCTTTGGGCGTGGTGTCGGCAATGCAGGCAATGCGTAAGGGTGCGTTCATGGCGGGAGGGAATCTAGCACGTAATCAGATGCGCGCAACGTTTCTTGCGAAGATTTCAGGTGCGATGCACATTCTGGCGCACCAGCGCCATCAGATAGGGTAGATTCTCGACCTCCCGGTTGCCAGCGGCCGCCAGCATACGCTCCACCGCGCGGTTGGCATAAAGCAGCGAACCAGGCACGGCTTCGCCCCCTTCCAGCTCCTGCACGACCTTGAGTAACAGCTGCACGGCCTCAAACATGCTGGCGGGCAGTTCGGTACGGTCATACAGCGAACGGAAGCCAAGACCACTCTGGTCAATCGCCAGTTTTTCGGCATTGATGACCGGAATTCTAGCCAGCCTTGCCGCCGCATGAATGAAGAAATGCAGCTGTCCGCGGCACAGCGCCGTCATCACGATCGAGGGCGTCAGGCGCTGTTCATCGTAAAGCTGCTTGACGAGCCCTTCGACCGCCGCAGAATCCTGATCCTGCGCCATCAGTTTGAGGGTGATATCTTCCCGCGCTCCGTAGGTTTCTTTACGGATCTGCGCGTCGCTCAGAGGGTATTTTTCCTTCAGCTCCCTGGCAATCGATTCGGTCACGCGTGCCACCAGCTTTTCCACCACCGTCAGTGGCAGTATGGTTCTTGCCGCCATTGATTCAAGCACCTGCGGATCTTCTGAGAAATTTTCTGTAATATGGGTGAGGGAGTGTTCGCTGATATCTGCTCCCGGATTATCCAGCAGGGCGTTAATCACGTTTGGGTAATTAGTCTCCACCAGCACCCCGCTGACCCGCTGCGAAACCGTAGGGCGGCGCGTAATGGCCAGAAGTTTGCTGATATCACGGGTAGACTCAATCACCTTGACGAGATCCGCATCGCTTAACACCTCGGACACTTCCAGCAGCGGCACGGCCACACGCTCATGATCAAGCGCCAGATGCAGCGCGATATCTCTTGGAATATCGGGGTTATCACGGATGCGCTGCACCAGTGCTTCACGCACCTTAATTTGGGTATCTTTCATGATGATGCGAAAGATCTGCTCCGCCACCGCGCGCTCGCGATCTGAAAATTCATCCGCGTTGTAGTGGTAGGAAATTTTATTGATCACCTCAAGCCGCGAATCGGTGGAATCGTCGCGCATCAGGCGCTCAACATCGGCTTCGGTCAGGATGGGGATCAGATCATGGCGGGAGGAAGTAGACATGGTAGAGGTGAGAACCTTTAAGAAGTGAGAAGCAGCGACTAATGGATCGTGGCGCGATCAACCACACCACGACCTATCATGGCAATCAAGGTACCCATATGTTCCACCGTTTTATCGAACCCGCCAGCAGCAATGCGCTCCATCATCCGCTGCCCGAAATCCGCCGTACGGTAGGTACCATATTCCGTTTCATCCAGCGCCAGCCGCACCATCAGCTTCACCGCCGGATAGAAGGCTTCCGGCAACTGGGCGGAATCATATAGCGCCTTAAACCCGAGTGGGCCAGGGTCAAGAATCAGAATCCGCGCATTGGCCACCGGCACGCCCGCCAGCTTCGCAAGGGCGGTTTCAAAAAACCGCAAATCCCCAATGCAGAGCGAGCGGATAACAATCGAGCTGGTCAGGCGCTTGCCGCGATACATCTGATCCACCAGCTGGGTGATTTCCTGCTGGCTCATCCAGGGCGAGAGAAACTGAAGCGTAGCTGTTGTCCGAGCGCTCTCCATTGCCTCCTCTACCACATGGAAGCTTAAGCGATAGCGGCGGGTGAGTGCTTTTCTGAGGGAATCGGATACCAGAGTAAATAGCTTCTCTGCAAAGGCGTAAGGCAGCCCGCCGCGATAGACAAGCTCTTCAAGTACATCATGCTCACGGCTGAATTCCTCAAGCAGAAGATCAAGCGCTGTCTCCGCCAGCACGGCGTTACGATTTGCCACGACTTCCCTCACCGCCTCCAGCGCGCGCGTTTCAATCAGCGCATGGGAAAGGGATTTGGAAACCGACTCGCGCCGGGCAATGGCGCGTAGTTTTGGCACCTCGCGCGTAGCCTGCACGAGTGTCAGCAGATCCTCCTCCGTCAGGACGAAGGAATGTTCAAGCACATGCACCGAGACTTCCGGCACATCCTGTGCGAGAGCATAAATAACATCATGCGGCACGCTGATATTATGTTTCAGTTGCTCCGCCAGTACTTTGCGGACACGCGTTTCCGTATCTTTAAGCAGCAGCCGGAAAATTTCCAGCGCGAGCAGTTTTTCTGTCTCGTTAAACAATCCCGAATTATAGCCTGTGGTGACTTTTTCAGCAATGCGGCTGCGCATGGTGGCAGAAGGCTCTTTGATAAGCTGCTGAATATCTTGCGATGTTAAATGAACAGTTTGCGCTACCGTCATAAATCCCCTCGGCACACACCCCACTCCAGCCGCGCGATGGCAGAATAGGAAGTATTACTGGTTAATTTAGCAAGAAGTCATTAATAAACACTTAACCTATTGCGCCAAACATAAAACACAATGCATTCTACTGTTTTTTGTCCTTAATTGCCAGTTTTACTTGACGATTGTGGCATGAAAGCTAGTGTCTAAGCTAAGCATAGGGAATGTTATGACCAATAAATTATATGCAGACGCCGCCGCCGCCCTTGACGGATTGCTTAAGGATAACATGACCTTAATGTCTGGCGGGTTTGGTTTATGCGGCATTGCTGAGAACTGTATTGCGGAAATCAAAAAATCGGGGGTCAAAGGGCTGACCGTCATTTCCAATAATTGCGGGGTCGATGATTTTGGCCTTGGCATCCTCCTTAAAGATCGCCAGATCAGAAAAATGGTTTCGTCTTATGTCGGGGAAAATAAAACCTTCGAAACGCAGTATTTAAGCGGCGAACTGGAGATTGAGTTTAACCCGCAGGGAACGCTTGCCGAACGCATTCGCGCGGGCGGAGCGGGGATTCCGGCCTTTTTCACCAAAACCGGCGTAGGCACGATTGTGGCAGACGGTAAAGAGGTGCGGCAATTCAACGGTGAGGATTATGTGATGGAA
>CANHAG010000152.1 GCA_947458525.1 Rhodospirillaceae bacterium
ATATTTTTCGTCAGCGTGATTTCTGCGCAGAAGACGCCCGGCAATACTTCCTGCCGCTTCCCGCCCGTAAGATGAACTTCAGTCTTTCCAAATCAGAAGTTCGTGTTCCGCGTGTTCAAGGTCAATTTTTGTAAAATGTCTGCTGCCGGTGTCATCTGCTTGATCCAATCCGCCTTGCGGCCCAAGCCCTGATCGTCGCGAATTTCATCCATATGCGATCAAGGATTGAACCGGCGGTCGAGCCCGTCTTTGGCGAAACGTGCTGCGCATTGGCAGAATAGCCCAGTGCCTTGCACAAAATCTCTTAGGTCTCGCGCAGCTCGCGGTTCTCCCGTACCAGCGCTTTCAGTTTCTTGGCCATATCGTTCTTCACGCCAGCCCGCTTGACCCTTTCCAGCAGTCTATGCGCCGAACAGACAATCTTCGCTGAAATCGATGACGCCGAAGCCCAGCTAGTGGTCTGATCGCCGCTGTCGGTTCCCGACAGCGGCGTGAATCGGTCCGCCAACTATACGGTTAGTGGTGCGCGGGGGCTTTTTGGGCAGGGGATAGGTCAGCATGAATCGCACCACTAGCGTGGCATTTCGTGATGCTGAACCTTCCCTGCGAAGCCGGAGGTCTTGCTGCAGTGGCCATTTTTCAGGGCGAAAAGGCTTGAACCCTCAATCGGATTCTGCCTAGCCTTCAGATGCATTGTTCGCTCGCTGACAATGGTTATGAGATGGGGGAGAGAAATGAAAAAGCAAAGCAATTGGATGGGTCGGCGTTTATTCATGAGCGCCTTGGCCGTGCCGGTTCTGCTGCCGCGGCGTGCCGAAGCGCAGTCTTGGCCGCAGCGACCTGTCAGGATCATTGTGCCCTATGCGGCCGGCGGGACCACAGATGTTGTAACCCGCCTTGTTGCTCAGCAATTGACAGAAGGTCTCGGCAGAAACGTCATTGTAGAAAACCGGCCGGGTGGCGGCGGCGTGATCGGCACGACCGAAGTGGCGCGCGCGCCTGCAGATGGCTACACCTTGCTCGTGGGGGCGCCCAATAGCTTTTCGATCAACCAATTCATGTTCCGTCGCCTGGCATATTCACCGGAACGTGACTTGGTGGGCATTGCGCTCATTGGTCAAGTGCCGAATGTCCTGATGACCAACCCCGATATCTTGCCCGCGAAAACCGTTGCTGAGCTTATCGCCTATATTCGTGAACGCCCGGGTCAGATAAGTGCCGGCTCGGGTGGCATTGCCACAAGTGGGCATCTGTCGCTTGAATTGTTCAAGGTGATGACTGGGCTCGATATTGTCCATGTGCCCTATAACAGTTCTGGCTTGGCCCGCACAGATTTGCTTGCGGGGCGCTGTCAGATGGCGATTGACAATCTCACCAGCTATGTGACGGATGTGGAGCGCGGTACGGTGCGTGCGCTGGCGACCGGAACGCTGCAACCGACACGGTTCTTGCCTGGTATTCCGACACTTTCTGCTTCAGGGCTTGAGGGTTATTCGTCAACTGCCTGGTATGCCTTGGCCGCGCCTTCGGGAATTTCTCCCGACATCGTCACGAAACTTAATCAGGAAGTTAACCGCGCCTTGTCCTCAGCGGTTTTTGTCGAGCGCTTGAACCGCCTTGGTGTTGAAGCCCTGGGCGGTACCCCCAACGACGCAAGGGAATTTTTTGCCTCCGAAGCCCGTAAATGGAAAGTGGTCGTCGAAGCGGCACGAACGGTTCTGGACAACTAACGGAAAGGGGATGCGCTTCCTGTGGCTCCGGTTGCAACTTAGCGTGGCTGCGGCGCACGAAGCGACAGCAGTGCATAAATGCGATCAATCATTGGTGTGGTGAGCGCGGTAAGCTCGCGCATCGCCATGATGCTTTCATGTAAAATAGGATATTCTAGTTGTTTTCCGCGTTCAAAATCCTGTAGCATGCTCATCTTGTGAGAGGTTGCACTTAAAGTCCAGGCAATGCGCTTTTCGGCAGGCGTCAGCATGGAAGCGCCAACCGCCTGCGCCACCGCTTCCGCTTCCACCATCATGGCGGCAGCCAAGGTGATGATGTCCGGCTTGCTGCCTAGTTCACCAAGGGTCACGCCTGTTAGGACCGCCAGCGGATTCCACACCAGGCTATTGATCATCTTCGCCCAGATTTCCGCGCGTATATCTTTACGGATAGGTGCGCGCAGCCCAGCCCGCGTCAGGAGATCATGTAGGCGGTCAATCCGTGCAGAAGGCAGGCCGCTGGGTTCCCCGATCGGGAATGCCGCGTCGCTGGCCGCATACACCTCTCCCGGTCCTAATAGGTCGGCACCCACCCAAAAGGTACAGCCGATCACGCGTTCCGGGCGGAGCATTGCCCATTGCGTTCCCGATGGATCCAGTCTCGGTAACTGCCTTTCACCTAGGGTATGAAAATACCACCAGGGTATGCCGGTACTTGGCGGTAGGACCATCGTTTCGGGACCCAAAAGGCTGGCAATGCCATCAAGCGCCGGTGCTACCTGATGGGCCTTCAGGGTAATGAACACGACATCCTGCACAGGCAGCGAAGCCGGATCATCGGTAGCAAAAACGACAATTCTTCTTTCGCCTTGGTGCCCAATCAATCGAATGCCGTTTCGCCTGATTGCGGATAAGGATGCCCCCCTGGCGATCAGGCTGAGCTCTATTCCTGGCACATCCGCCAGATGGGCGGCCAAATAACAGCCAATGGCGCCGGCACCATAAAGGGTCACTCGCATGATGACCTCGTCCCACAGCAAGAAGAGTTGACAGCTAATATGCTGTCCACCTAGCGTCCTCTGCAAGTTTTCCAGGTGAGACGCCATGCCATCAAGAAATCGCTTGCGCTTTGCCTATCAGATAGGTGCTGTCGGGGAAGCTGATCTTGATGATCAGGCCCTTTACCGTGAAGCCCTGGATGATGCGGTATTGCTGCATCGTCTCGGCTATGATGGCGCTTGGATGGTGGAACATCATTTCTCGGACTACTATCCGCAGCCGAACCCCCTGTTATTTCTGTCACATATTGCGGCGGCTTGTCCGGGGCTTGGTTTGGGTACTTCGGTCATGGTGTTGCCCTGGTATGATCCAGTGCGTTTCGCCGAAGATCTGTCCATGCTGTCCAATCTCAGTTCCGGAGAATTACATATCGGCATGGGGCGCGGCACTGCAAAAAGCGAATATGACGCCTTTGGCATCGATATGGAGACAGCCCGCGAAAGATTCCGTGAGACCTGGCTTTTCACCCAACGCGCCATGGAAGGAAAGCCCTTCATCTTTGATGGCAAATACGTGAATTTCGCCTCGCCCACAAAAATTCGCCCGGCTTTTGGCGCCAACAAGCCCAAGTTTTACGGCGCTATCGGCAGTATGGAAAGCGCTGGCATCATGGGTGATCTTGGGCTGGCGCCGCTTTGTCTTTCCAGTTTTCCAGATCATCTATTGAAGCGTATCCTGGAAACTTGGCAGATACGCTGTACCGATGCCGGTCATTCAAGCGATGTCGCGTTTCCCATTTCCATAAAATGTTTCGTTGCACGGACGGATGAAGAAGCTCACGCGCAGGCGCTGAAATATCTACCGCAATTCTTCGCCCTCCAGGTGCGGCATTATCAATCAGACGACGCACCATGGGACAATATCGAAGGATATCAACAGTTCAGCAAGATGTTCGCCAATTTACGCCTGCTGAGCGACCCTACAAATCTGGGCAGCTACATCAGCCGCAACCTTGTCGGCTCACCGGAAACCGTGGCGCGTCGCTTGCGTCAGTTTGCGGATTTGGGCTTTGACTATTTTGTTTTGGGGAACGCGACTTATGGCGTTCCGCGCGCCATCCGGCACGAAACCATCAAGCTCTTTGCCGAGGAGGTGATGCCGCGGCTGCGCGCCGATTTATCGGTGGCAGCCGAATAGAGTTGACGTTCCTTCGGGAGCCCCGCTTCATCGGTGCTTCAAGCCACCCGATAGGTGCTGCCCGAAGCCGCCGCGCCAATCATGGCCTCAAACACCGCAACGCCATGGATCGCGTCCTCAAGCGGCAGCGGATAGGCAGGGCCGCCCGTGACGGCAGCAGCGAAGGCCGCAAGTTCGGCATGTTCTATATCCGTCTTCGGGAAATCCTTGACCCAGGCCTCACCCTCACGCGGGGTGAAATTCAGCCTTTCATGCCCTTGCAATTCCAGCGCGGCATCCGTGCCGTAGAGCGCCACGCGCCAGACCCGTGGCGCATAGGCCAGGGTGGCGAAACAGCCGGTGGCGCCCGACGCGAAGGAGAATAGCCCCGCCGTTGTGTCATCCATGCCATTGGTTAAAGCCCGCGCCAGGGAGCGCACCGTCACCTCGGCAATTGGGCCGGCCAGATTCATCATCATGTCAATCATGTGAATGCCCATGCCGCCCATGCCACCAAGCGGGCTTTCTTGGGTGTCCGTGCGCCACATGCCGGGCCGATAGGAAAGCGCGCCCGGACCGCTGAATTGGCCTTCCACATGCAGCAAAGTGCCAAGCGCCCCGGCGGCGATCAGCTTCTTCATCTCGGCCACCGCCG
>CANHAG010000153.1 GCA_947458525.1 Rhodospirillaceae bacterium
AAGCGCAAAGACGGGCAGGTGCTCTCTGTGGCAGGCGGTAGGCCATCGGCGATGGTCACGTTTCTGCATGGCCGCAGCCGTACGGTGCTGAAAAATACGCATGTGGCGGCGGTGGGCGCGGCGCTTGCGGCGCTGCATCAGGCGGCGGAAGATTTTCACATGACCCGCGCCAACGCCTTATCGCTTTCCGGCTGGCAGGCGCTTGCGGATGCTCTGCGCGGTCGGCTCAACGAAATTGCGCCGGGGCTGGAGGCGCTGGTAGCGGAGGAGTTGAGATATCTCGCCGCGCACTGGCCGCAAGTGCCAGCATTGCCGCGCGGCATTATTCATGCGGATTTATTTCCCGATAATGTGTTTTTTGATGACGAACGACTGACTGGAATCATCGATTTTTACTTCGCCTGCGAAGATTTTTTTGCGTATGATCTGGCCATCGTTCTAAACGCCTGGTGCTTTGAAGTGGGAAAAGAATTTAATGCCACCAAATCACGACTCCTGCTGCAGGCCTATCAATCGGTTCGCCCCCTGACACCTTCTGAAAAAGAGGCGTTTCCGGTTCTGGTGCGCGGGGCGGCGCTCAGGTTTCTGCTCACCCGTGCGTATGATTTATTGCACCGCAACAAAGACGCGCTGGTCACGCCGAAAGACCCGCTCGAATACCTCGCCAAGCTCCGCTTCCATCAGCAGGTGCGCGGAGGTCAGGAATATGGGCTTTCGTAATTCGTAATTCGTAATTCGAATATTCGAATCATCGAATGACGAATTACGAATGACGAACATGAAACAGGTGAATATCTATACCGATGGCGCGTGCAGCGGCAATCCGGGCCCTGGCGGCTGGGGGGCGTTGCTGGTTTATAACGGCAAGGAAAAAGAACTACGTGGCGGGGAGCGCGAAACCACCAATAACCGTATGGAGCTGATGGCGGCGATCATGGCGCTCAAGCACCTGAAAGAACCGTGCAGGGTTGCACTGCACACGGATAGTCAATATGTGCAGCTGGGCATGAAAGAGTGGCTCAAGGGCTGGAAAAAACGCGGATGGAAAACGGCCGATAACAAGCCGGTGAAGAACGCCGATCTCTGGCAGGCGCTTGACGCAGAAGCCGCCCGCCACGAGGTGCGTTGGCACTGGGTACGCGGCCATGACGGACATGCGGAAAATGAACGGGCGGATTTACTGGCGCGTTCGGGTATTCCGAAGTAAGAAGCATATCTCATCAAGAAGGAGGTTCCGGTGCGTCGTTTTGCATTTATTCTGCTGCTGGTTGCATCTGTCATGGGCGCGTCTGATGCGTTTGCCTTTGTGCGCGTAGCCAATCTTTCCGGCCGTACGCAGACGGTCGCCTTCTGGTTTGCGGGCACGAATACCGTTAAAACCATCGCCCCGAACGAAACCGTTTTTTTCACCGGCAGCGATGGGATGTTGTCACTCGTGTCGCCGGAAGAAATTGAGCGTGCACGCGAGGCTGAACCCGGTGTCGGTGGGCGGATATTTGGCGATATCATCGCCTCCAACCGCACCTCCCGGATTCCGGCATCGAACGGGGATAGCTTCGCCATCTGGCCGGATGGGCGGCTGCTGATTCAGCGGCGCGGGGTAGGCATAAGCCGTGGCGGTAAAGCCTTCTGATTGCGCGCGCAGCTTACGGCTTTGCCTGTTTGAGTGCAGCCTGAGCGGCAGCGAGCCGCGCAATCGGCACCCGGTAGGGCGAGCAGGAAACATAGTTAAGCCCCGCCCTCTGGCAGAAATGAATGGAGGCAGGGTCGCCCCCATGCTCGCCGCAAATGCCGAGTTTGAGTTCCGGCCGCGTGGCGCGGCCACGCGCGGTCGCCAGTTCGATTAATTCGCCCACACCCGCCTGGTCGAGGGTCACGAACGGATCCTGCTCGATCACGCCTTTGCGTTTATAATCCTCGATGAAGCTCGCCGCATCGTCGCGCGAAATGCCGAGCGTGGTCTGGGTGAGGTCATTCGTGCCGAAGGAGAAAAACTCGGCCTCCTGTGCAATGTCTCCCGCCCGCAATGCGGCGCGCGGCAGCTCAATCATCGTGCCCACCTGATAGCGTATGTCGGTATTGTGAGTTTTTGCAATCTCGGCGGCGGTTTCGTCAATCACCGCTTTCATCATGGTGAGTTCGCGCCGGGTCATGACGAGTGGAATCATCACCTCCGGCAGCACGCGCCCGCCTTCGTTCTGCACCTCCAAGGCCGCTTCAAAAATCGCACGTGCCTGCATGGCGTAGATCTCAGGGTAGGTGACACCAAGCCGGCAGCCCCGGTGGCCAAGCATGGGGTTTGATTCATGCAGTTGCGAGGCGCGGTATTTGACCAGATCAAGCGGAATCTTCGCCGCATCCGCCACCTGCTGCATCTCTTCTTCCGTATGGGGCAGGAATTCATGCAGCGGCGGATCAAGCAGGCGTATGGTCACGGGCAGACCATCCATGATGCGGAAAATTTCGACAAAATCGCGCCGCTGCATGGGCAGCAGCTTGGCGAGCGCGGCCTCGCGCGCTTTGCGGGTTTCGGCCACAATCATTTCGCGCACGGCGGTGATGCGGTCGGCCTCGAAAAACATATGTTCCGTGCGGCATAGCCCGATGCCTTCGGCACCGAAATTGCGCGCGGTGAGCGCGTCTTTGGGAGTTTCCGCATTGGTGCGGACATTGAGCGTACGCACCGCATCTGCCCAGGCAATCACCGTAGAAAAATCGCCTGAAAGATCGGGCTCAATGGTCGGCACTTCACCGAGCATGACCTCGCCGGTGGAGCCGTTGAGCGTAATCACATCCCCCTCACGAATGGTAAGACCCGAGGCCACAAATTCCTTGCGCGCGTAATTGATACGCAGCTCCCCCGCGCCCGACACGCAGCATTTGCCCATGCCGCGCGCGACCACAGCGGCATGGCTTGTCATGCCCCCGCGCGCGGTCAGGATCCCTTTGGCTGCATGCATGCCGTGAATATCCTCGGGGCTGGTTTCCATACGCACAAGGATGACTTTCTCGTTAATCGCGGCGCGATGCTCGGCGTCTTCGGCGGTGAACACGACACGGCCGGAAGCCGCACCGGGCGAGGCAGGAAGCCCGCGCGCAATCACCTGTTTTTTGGCTTTGGGGTCAAGCGCCGGGTGCAGCAACTGGTCAAGCGAGGCCGGGTCAATTCGCAGCAGCGCCTCTTCCTTGGTGATGAGTTTTTCGCCCACCATATCCACCGCGATTTTAAGCCCGGCTTTGGCGGTGCGTTTGCCGTTACGTGTCTGCAGCATCCAGAGTTTGCGGTTTTCAACGGTGAATTCAATGTCCTGCATATCGCGGTAATGGGCTTCAAGCTTCTGGTAAATTTTCACCAGCTCTGCAAATACATCCGGCATCACTTCTTCCATGCTCGGTAGATCCCCGCCTTCGGCCTTGCCCGCAATGGTGAGGGGCTGAGGCGTGCGGATACCGGCCACCACATCTTCCCCTTGCGCGTTGACAAGAAACTCGCCGTAAAACATTTTGGTGCCGGTTGAAGGATTGCGGGTGAAGGCTACGCCGGTGGCCGAATCTTCGCCCATATTGCCAAACACCATGGATTGCACGTTGACCGCCGTGCCCCAGGCAGCGGGAATGTCGTGGAGATGGCGGTAGGTCACGGCGCGCGGGTTCATCCAGCTATCGAACACGGCGCGGATGGCGCCAGTCAGCTGCTCCCGCACATCCTGCGGGAAGGGCGCGCCCAGCTCCTGCGCCACCCGCTCCTTATATTGCGCAACAAGCTCTTCAAGATCGCCCGCCGTCAGATCCGTATCCTGCGACACGCCGCGATCATTTTTCATCAGATCAAGCAGGTCTTCAAAGACGTGATGATCAACATCCAGCACCACATCGCCATACATCTGAATAAACCGGCGGTAGGAATCATAGGCAAAGCGAGGGTTTCCGGTCTTTTTCGCCAGCCCCTCAACGGTTGCGTCATTCAGCCCGAGATTGAGGATGGTATCCATCATCCCCGGCATGCTGGCGCGCGCGCCAGAGCGCACCGAGACGAGCAGGGGGTTGGCCGCATCCCCAAATTTTTTACCCACCGAATGCTCAATCGCCCGGATGCCGTCTTCAATTTGTTGTTGCAGTGCAGCAGGGAAATTCTTTTGCGCAGCATAATAGGCCACGCAGACTTCGGTGGTGATGGTAAATCCCGGCGGCACTGGCAGGCCAAGGGCGCACATATCGGCCAGATTCGCCCCCTTGCCGCCCAGCAGGTTCTTCATGGCTACCGAGCCTTCGGCCTTACCGTCACCAAAATGATAGACTAGTTTTTCTGCGGGTGTGGTTTTTTTTGCAGTGGATGATTTCATGGTCGTCTCCTTCAGGTGTCATTGCGAGCGTAGCGAAGCAACCTATCTTTTCAAGAGGCTGGATTGCTTCGTCGCTTCGCTCCTCGCAATGACAAACATAACATTTTACCCCTCAATTTTACTGAAATCGGCAATTTTCATACTCGCGTCCCGTACCCCGGCGAGCAATGATAGGCGCGCCGCG
>CANHAG010000154.1 GCA_947458525.1 Rhodospirillaceae bacterium
ATGCCGCTTGCCTCGGCAGACCCGTTTGGCGGAGTCATCCTCACCGAGTGGTATGAAGACCCGAACGCGCGCGGCGAGCGTTTCAAAATCACCATTCTGATTCTCGATCGCCAGCTGCGCGCCGATAGTTTGAAGGCGACTATTTTCAAGCAGAAGAAAGACGAAAAAACCGGTAACTGGCGCGACGAGCCGGTGGATGCGGCGACCAGCCGCAAGCTTGAAGATACCATCCTCACCCGCGCGCGCCAGCTGCGCGTGGCACAGATTGGGTATTAGCGGGTTGATGATCCGTGAAGGAAGATTGGCTGATGAAAGAATCCTCTATTATGGGCGATAAAACGAATTCCACGGATCATCCGGCCATCCGATCATCTGATCATCCGCAGCGCAGCGAGCGCTACAACGCCGCTGTGGCGGAGAAGAAATGGCAGGCGATCTGGGCGGAACGGGGGGTGTTTACTACGCCCGCGCCCAGCGATAAAAAAGATTATTTCGTTCTCGAAATGTTTCCTTATCCTTCCGGCAATATCCATATGGGTCATGTGCGGAATTACGCGCTGGGGGATGTGGTGGCGCGGTTTCGCCGGGCGCAGGGCTATAATGTACTTTATCCCATGGGGTGGGATGCGTTCGGCCTGCCCGCAGAAAATGCGGCCATCGCCCGCGGCATTCATCCCAGAGCCTGGACCTTGCAGAATATCAATACCATGCGGGCACAGCTGCAATCCATTGGCCTGTCTTATGACTGGTCGCGCGAAGTCACCACCTGTGACCCTGGTTATTACCAGCATGAGCAGCTGTTTTTCCTGAAGTTTTTAGAAAACGGACTGGCATATCGCAAGGAAGCGGTAGTGAACTGGGACCCGGTCGATAACACCGTGCTGGCCAATGAACAGGTGATTGAGGGTCGCGGCTGGCGTTCAGGCGCGCTCGTTGAGCGGCGTACCTTATCGCAATGGTTCTTGAAAATTACGGATTTTGCCGAGGATCTGCTTACCGGTATTTCCACCCTCACACACTGGCCGGACAAGGTCAGGGTGATGCAGGAAAAATGGATCGGCAAATCGAGTGGCGCGCGGGTTACGCTCGAGCTGGTGGGCACCCCTCCCCACAGGGGGAGGGATGGGGTGGGGGCATTATATGGAAAGGCTGTGCCACACGATGCCCCCCTCCCGGTCTTCCCCCTGCGGGGGGAGGAGTATATCGAAATCTACACCACCCGGCCTGATACATTCTTCGGCATGAGTTTTGTGGCGATTGCTGCCGAACATCCACTTGCTAAAACTCTCGCCACCCGTCACCCGCCACTGGCCGCGTTTATCAGCGAATGCGGTCAGCTTGGCACCTCCGAAGAAGCAATCGAAAAAGCCGAAAAAAAAGGCTTTGATACCGGCCTGCGCGTGAGAAACCCCTTCACGGATGAGACGGTGCCGCTTTACGTCGCTAATTTCGTGCTGATGGAGTACGGCACCGGCGCCGTCTTCGGCTGCCCCGCCCACGACCAGCGCGATTTCGAGTTCGCAACGAAATATGGATTGCCGATTAAGGAAGTGGTTAGAGTCGAGAGTCGAGAGTCGAGTGAGCTGCCTTATATGGGTGATGGTGTGCTCGTTAATTCCCCCACACGCACGAGTCACGAGCCACGAGCCACGAGTCACTTCTCCCTGAACGGCCTGCCCGTGGCCGAGGCGAAAGAAAAAGCGATTGCTGAGATCGAAAAACGCGGCATCGGCATGCGCACCACCAATTACCGCCTGCGCGACTGGGGCATATCCCGCCAGCGCTACTGGGGCTGCCCAATTCCAGTGATTCATTGCAAAGTGTGCGGCGTGGTGCCCGTGCCGGAGAACCAGCTTCCCGTGACTTTACCCGAAGACGTGACGTTTGACGTGCCCGGCAACCCGCTTGCCCGCCACCCCACATGGAAACACGTGCCCTGCCCCACCTGCGGCAAGCCGGCCGAACGCGAGACGGATACGTTTGATACCTTCTTTGAATCCAGCTGGTATTATGCCTGCTATGCCTCAGGCGGCGGGGATAAGGGAATCACCAAGGAAGCGGCGCGCTGGCTGCCGGTGAATCAATATATCGGCGGGATTGAACATGCCGTGCTGCATCTGCTTTATTCGCGGTTTTTCACCCGCGCGCTCAAGAAATGCGGCATTTTGAACCTTGAAGAACCCTTCGCCGGGCTGATGACGCAGGGCATGGTCACCCATGCCACGTTCCGCGACGAGAAGGGCGAGTGGCGCTACCCCGAGGAAGTGACAAAATCCGCAAGCGGCGACTGGCAACTGGCGGATGGCGCGCGCGTGGCCATGGGGCGCTCGGAAAAAATGTCAAAATCGAAGAAAAATACGGTCGATCCGCGCGCGATTATTGAGGCGTATGGGGCAGATACGGCGCGGCTTTTCATGCTTTCCGACTCTCCGCCCGAGCGTGATCTGGAATGGACCGATGCGGGGATTGACGGGGCCTGGCGCTATCTGCAGCGGCTTTACCGCATGGCGCAGGAGGCGGCGAATATCGCTCCGGCGCGTGGGGGCGATCCTCTTCACCCCACCCGCAAACAGATTCATAAAACAATTCACCATGTCACGCGCGATATTGAACAGTTCCATTTCAATAAGGCCGTTGCGCGCATCCGCGAACTGACCAATGCGCTTGAAAAACTCACCCTCACCAAACCCACAGAGGCAGCAATATACCGCGAGGGGATGGAGGTGGCGCTGCATCTATTTGCCCCCATGATTCCGCATCTGGCGGAAGAATGCTGGGCGCTGCTGGGCAACACGGATATGCTTGCCACCCGCCCCTGGCCAGAGGCCGAGGCGGCGCTGCTGACGGATGATACGGTGACCGTGGCCGTGCAGGTGAACGGCAAACTGCGCACCACGCTGGAACTGGCCGTGGATATCGCGAAAGAAGAGGCCGAGGCGGCAGCGCTCGCCGACCCGAAAATCGCCAGCGCGCTTGAGGGAAAATCCCTGAAAAAAGTGATTGTGGTGCCGGGTAAAATCATCAATCTGGTAGCGGCATAAGGGAGTGATACGTGATGCGTGGTGCGTGGTGCGTGATACGTGAAGCGGGTAGGGCGCTTTCATTGTTCCAGAATGAAGCCGCTGCCCGTGACTCACACCACAGCTCTCACCACGCACCACGCACCACGCACCACGCACCACTCTTGTTCCTGCTTCTTGCCCTTTCCGCCTGTGGCTTCTCGCCGGTGCATGGCACGCATGCGCAATCCCCGGCCGCCATTCAAAACCTCGCCGGGCTTGAGATTAACGCGCCATCCGGCCGTCTTGGTGAGACCCTGAAAGCCGATATTGAGGATGGAATTAATCCCGATTACCGCGCGGGCCCCGTGGAATACCGCCTGAATATCACGCTTGAGCAGCAGGAAATCTCACAATTCATCAACCCGGATGGCACGGCCAGCCGCGGGCGGATCATGGTAACCAGCAATTACCAGCTGGTGCGGCTGGCAGATAATGAACTCATTTCCACTGGCACACTCAGGCGCTCCGGCAGTTTCGATAGCGACACGCAGGTTGACTATGCCACCTATATCTCGCGCGAGGATGCGCGCCGCCGCGCCGTGGCGGATCTGGCCAATGACTACCGGCTGCGGCTGATGAATCTTTCCACGAGGATGTAAGTGAAAATCTCCCCCCGCGATGCCGATGCGTATCTCGGCCACCCGCAGAAAACGGGCGGCGCCCTGCTTTACGGGGCAGATGCCGGGCAGGTGCGCCAGCGCGCCGAGCAGCTGATGCAGGGCTGGCAGGGCAAAAACCCTGACCCGCTCGCCCGTAGTGAACTTTCGCCCGAACAGCTGAAAGAAGACCCCGCCCGCCTTGCCGATGAACTCGCCGCCATGAGCCTGATGGGGGGCAAACGCATCATCCTCATCCGCGAACCGGCAGATAGTCTGGTACCGGCCTTAAGCGAAGCGCTCGCCTTACGCGCGCCGGATAATTTTCTGGTCATCACCGTGGGCGAAGCGCTGGGCGCCGCCTCCAAACTGCGGCAATGGGCGGAAAAATCCACCGAGATCGCCTGCATCGCCTTTTATAAGGACGAAGGCGCCGGCCTCGCCCAGTTCCTGCGTGAGACACTGCGCGGCTATGGCTTGAAGGCAGGAACCGAGGTCACCAATTACCTCGCCACCCAGCTGGCAGGCGACCGGCAGATTATCGTGAATGAAATCGAAAAACTCTCGCTTTACCTTGGGGATGACGCAACAAGCGTGACGCTTGAAGAGGTGATGACGGTGGTGGGCGAACATAATGACCAGTCGCTTGAAGAACTGGCCAAAGCCATTGCCGCAGGCGATGTCGCGACAGTGTGCCGCCTGACGGATCGCTTGCTGGCCGAAGGGCACGCAGGCGTGGTGCTGGTGCGCGCGGTGATGCGGTATTTCGACACGCTCGTGCGGGTTTCAGAACTGCGCAGTGCCGGCATGACGGTGGATGCGGCCATCGAGCAGCTTTTTCCCCGCATTGCCTTCAAAAT
>CANHAG010000155.1 GCA_947458525.1 Rhodospirillaceae bacterium
AGGAGAAAATATTCGTGGGATCAAGCACGTCAGGACATGCGCCTGACTGGTAAATCAGATCGCCGCTTGCCACAGTGCCGTAACATCTGAAATTTGAGATCCCGGCAAAGCCCTGTGCGAATGCATGATCGCCCAGCAAAAGCCAGACGGCAACCGTTAGCAGCACCGTGCCCATCCATGTTCCAAGGGCTTGTGCTAAAGGCGGTTTCATACCATTTCCTGAGCAGTGGCCGCATATGTACCAACCATAAGGCGGCGAAGATCGGGGCTGAAACCAGACAGATCCACCCGCACCCATTCGGCATGATCGGCCTGCACCAGCATGACCAGATTACCCTCCTCCGGTGGTGCCTCCAGCTGCATGCGCGCCGCATCTTCGAGGCCAAACACGCTGCTGTAGAAACGTTCGGCTCTGGCGTCGGGGAAGAAAAACCGGTTGACCATCTGCGCCTGAATGGCAGCGGTATTTGGCAACATGGCACTCTTTTCCGGCTGGCTGGTAAGTATCAGCACGCAGCAATTCATTTTGCTCAGATAGCCAAGCCAGCTCGCCATGCGCGGCCCGAACAGCAGATCGTCAAGCAGCAGAAATCCCTCATCCAGCACGAGGAGCGTAGGGGTACCATCGAGCGCCATGGTGAGACGGTGAAACAGATACCCGGCCAGCGAGCGGCGCACCGTGCGGTTGCCAACGGCCTGCGAAAGATCAAACCCGTGAATGGCACGGGGCGAAAAGCGATCGGTGCTGCCGTCAAACATGGCAGAGCCCTGCCCGCCGGCAACCCATGGGGTGAGCTGATCGGCAAGTACGGGGTCTGCTTCTCTGAGCGCATCCCTGAGCGTGCCCAGAGAGCGGCGATCCGGCGCAAGCGGCATCAGACCCGCCAGCAGCTGATCGAAAAAATTCATCATCCCGTGCGACACCTGATACCCATCGGGATCGAGCAAGGTGGCAAGCCACAGGGTGAGAAATTCCCGGTTGGCCGGGCTGTCGCTCAGCTTGAGCGGGTTGATGGGCAGCTCAGCACTTCCGGGGCGCTGATAGACACCGCCCAGCGCCGTGATAAGCGGTGCTGCATGGCCGCCACTATCGAGGTACCACACGCGCGGTTTCAGGCGCTGCGCCTGGGCAATGAGAAAATGGGCAAGGCCAGTGGCCTCTGCGCCTGCCGGGGCGATGATGGAGCTATGGCCTGCTCCGTCACGGTGAAAATGAAAATAATAGGGTGCGCCCGTACGGGTGGGCAGCAGCGTGACGGGCGCGCCCCAGGGGCCTTGCGTCATCGTGGCGCGGCTGCCGCCCTTCAGGTTCGCAAACCCGCCCAGATGCATGGAATGCACCGAGCGGTTGCGGGCAATAAAGGGAAAATTAGCCGGCAACTGCGCCCAGTACATTTCTTCAAATTTCAGGTCTTCACGGAATGTCACAATCCCGATCCGGCTCATGGTTTTACGCACGAGCTTGATATTGGCTTCAAGGGTTTTGATATTCGGCGCAATCAGAAAAAAGGAGCATTGCTGCTGGCCATAGGCCTTTTCCGGCTGGTGCTTATGTTCCATCAGCTGCGCGATTTCTGCCCAGTGCGCCAGCTCCTTATCGCCACTGATTTCAAGGTAACGCGCCTGCTTCTCGTAGGCCTCCTTCGCTTCCACCGCGCCGATGAAATCAAAAGACTGGGTGACAATCAATTCACACGGAAGCTCGAGAAACTGGTCAATCGCCGCCAGAGAAGATTCCTTATATTCCTTGATGGTCAGAATCGCGGCAAAGCGGCGCTTGCCTTCGGCGGTGCGCACTTCCATCGCGTTAAATCCGAAGGTGATGTCGCCGCTGGTCAGGTAATGCGACAGATCCTGATCCGGCACCGGCATGGGGCGGGATTCAAGATTGATAAGGGATTCGAGGAACTCGAGCTGCTCGGAATAACTCGCGCCCTCGCGGGTGACAATGCCAAGACGCACCGCGCCAAACGGTGCCAGCGCGTTCAGGATTGTATCGGTGGTGTGAGTAAGCTCCTTTATCGCCCGGTCAAGATAGGCGTTGCGCAGCGCAGCGTCGCGGGCAGGCCAGAAACTGTTTTTGAGCGCCACCAGATCGGTCAGATCCGCCGGCTGGCCTGCCTTGACAATGGAAAGATAGAGCTCATTGGCAAACCCCGCATCCCATTGCTGGTGGCGGTTCCATTCTTCCTCAAGCTGCCGCGCCTTTTCCGAGGTAAACGTCCCCGGAATACTCAGGCGTTTACGGCGGCGGATGGTGTGCATCCACAGCGCATAGCTGGTATCAGGAATGGCGGCAAAAAGCGCGGTGCGGATCGCCTGACGCAGATCGCCCGTCTCCGCCGCCGCACTTGCGGGAATGCGCAGAATCTGGAGAATTTCGCCATTCTTGGTGAAGATGGAATACGGATCCGCCAGACAGGCATAGGGCACGAAGTCAGACTCAATGACATCATCCGCAATATCGCGGAAATCCTCAAGATTCTCCAGCTCCGGCTTCTTGCCAAGCCCAAGCCGCGAAAGAATGGAAGCAAACTCCGTCATGCGGGTGACTATCCCGGCAGCATTCATGCCCTGTAAATTAACGGCGCCGCCCTGCCGCGCAGGCAACACAGCGCCGGTGGAAAGGAAGGTTGGCTAAGCGCAGCCAGATCCGGGTTGGAGTTGGTCAACAATTTCAGGCGCACCAAAAATTACCGCCACACCAATCCCCACGATGATCGCCATACCCCAGGAGACTTTACCCATCAGCGCGCCGATACCGATCGTGAGGATCGCCAGCGTTGCTAACCCCTGACCTAATGAGCCGGTAAACCAACCGGTCACATCACAAAGAAGATCGCCAATCGCGTCTGCATGCGCCATGGAAGGCACCATCAGCACGGAATAGGCCACGAGCAAGCAGAGGCAGAAGCGCCAGGTTTTATCGGCGGCGAAGAAAAGATTTTTTTGCATAAGATACTCCCTCATGAATGACACAATAAACAGCGGGATAGTCCCCTGTTGGGTATGTTCTACCAGAAAATAGTTTCAAATTAGTTAAAATTTTGTGACACGACCCTCCTCCTGTGGCATAGAAGCCCTTCCCCGATGCATTTTCACCACAGCAGGGGGTTGAAATTTATCCATTATCAGGAAAGGCGCGTCCCATGACGGAAATCGAAAAAAAACTCAAGGAATTGAATATTATCCTGCCGGATGTCTCGCCTCCGGCCGCCAATTATGTGCCGGTGGTGGTGGCGGGTGGCATGGCCGTTGTCTCCGGTCAGCTTCCCATGGAGGGCGGCAAGCCCCAGTTTATCGGTAAGGTGGGGCGCGAATTCACGCTCGAACAGGGGCAGGAATGCGCGCGTCTATGCGGCATCAATATTCTTGCCCATCTCAAAAATGCGATTGGCGGCGATTGGGGAAAAATCGACCGGCTGGTGCGGCTGGGCGCGTTTGTGAATGCGCCGGATGATTTTACCGATCACCCGAAAGTGGCCAATGGCGTGTCGGATCTCATGGTGGCAATTTTCGGTGACCATGGCCGCCATGCGCGGTTTGCGGTGGGGGTTTCCGGCCTGCCCTTCGGTGTAGCGGTGGAGGTGGACGCCACCTTCGCGCTGAAATCGTGAGGTGAGACCACGCGCATTACTCTTCGTGGCCGACGGCCTTGCTTCAACTCCCCCCTGAGGGGGAGCAAAAGGAGAAACCTGGTATCACCCCAACCCCAACCTAGGGCGGGCTTTTATGCTTGCACGTTTCGCCAGATACGGCCCGGTCAACAGCCATGATGCGATCAAGGCACTGGCGCTCGTCATCATGACGGCAGATCATATTGGCGCCTATCTGCTTCCAGAGGATTTATGGTGGCGTGCCATTGGCCGGATTACCTTTCCCGTCTGGTTTTTTCTCATCGGCTATGCGCGTGGTAGCCGCATCGGCAATGAACTGATTGTCGGAGCCGGGATTTTACTTGTGATCGGCGCTATCACCGGGGGAACGCTGCTGCCAATGAATGCGCTGGTGAGTATCATTTTCTGTCGGCTGGCGCTGCGAGTCTGGAGTCATTACAACTTGCTTGAACGTTACCCGGTAGAAACAATTACGCTTTGTGTGTTGCTATTTCTTCCCAGCATGTATCTGTTTGAATATGGTACGCTCGGCATTGGATTTGCTTTTGCCGGGCGCATGCTGCGCGAAGGGATGCAAGGCCGGCGCCTGCAAATCCTCTGGGTAGTGCTGACCGGATTCTTTGTGGTGATGCAGCTTGCAAATTTTGCGTTTGACCTGGTACAAATGGCTTGGATTACACTCGGCACTGCGCTTGTCTCGTGGCGGCTTTATTATTTCCGCATCACCCCGGTTAGCATGCCATCACTGCCCGGAAAAGCAACCATGCTGCTGGCGCGCTATTCGCTGGAATATTATGTGCTGCACCGCGCGGCGCTGCAACTCATCGGTGCGTTTATGCTGGGGACACATCACTAGGAGTGTATCCCCC
>CANHAG010000156.1 GCA_947458525.1 Rhodospirillaceae bacterium
CGTGAAGGGCGAGGCGGGCGAGCTGGCGCAGGTGGTGCATAACCTCATCAGTAATGCGATTAAATATGGCTACCCCGACTCGGAAGTGACGGTGACAACCCGCATCACCACGGAACTTCCGCAGGATCTCAACATGCGCAACCTCACGCGCGTGGTGATGCTTTGCGTAAAAGATCAAGGCGAGGGGATTCCCAAACAGCATCTGCCACGGCTGATGGAGCGTTTCTACCGGGTCGATTCCGCCCGCACGCGTCAGGTGGGCGGGACGGGGCTTGGGCTGGCGATTGTCAAAGGCATCATCCAGCGCCACCGCGGGGCGATTACCATTGATTCCGTAGTCGGCGAAGGCTCGAATTTCACCGTCTATCTGCCGATATATGAGGGGTAGAGCCTAATGAAAAAATCATTCTTTGCATTTCTGGTTTTTTACGCTCTTGCGCTTCTGGCGCAGTTTGGCGGCACCATCTTTACCAGCATGAGTGTGGGGGACTGGTACCTGGCGCTCAACCGCTCACCCCTTACCCCGCCGGGCTATGTCTTCGGCCTTGCCTGGACGGTACTTTATCTGATGATGGCGCTGGCCGTCTGGCGTGTCTGGCGTGCACAAGCCGGGCGCTGGTGGACAGTCGCACAGCGCCTGTGGCTCGCCCAGCTGGCCATCGGCTTCAGCTGGAATATCGTGTTTTTCGGCCTCAGGCACATCGAATTTGGCATGGCGGTGATTTTCCTGACACTCCTTGCGGTACTCGCCACCACCCGCCAGTTTTTCAGGCACGACAGGCTTGCCGGCGGGCTGATGCTGCCGCTTTGCCTCTGGCTTGGCTTTGCCAATTACCTGCAGTTTTATATTCTGCTCAATAACTGAGTTTACTTTTAGAGCAGTTCTCAGTACTGGTTCCGGGCATGATGCCCACCCGCCGCACGACCTTGACCTCAGGCCACCGCACGGTAGAGCGGCTGGTCATGGCGCTTTTGATGGCCGCGGCCGCGATTGCGGTGGTGATTACCGGTGCTATCGTTTTTTCCGTGCTGAAAGAGGCGCTTCGGTTTTTTGATGCGGTGCCGGTCGCCGATTTTCTCTTTGGGCTGAACTGGAGCCCGCAGACGGCTCTGCGTGCCGATCAGGCCGGTGCCACGGGGGCATTTGGCGCGGTACCGCTCTTTGCCGGAACATTCATGATCATGCTGATTGCGATCGTGGTTGCTGCGCCTGTGGGGCTATTTTCGGCGATTTTTCTGGCCGAATATGCGCCGCGCCGCCTGCGGCAGTATGTAAAGCCCATGCTCGAGCTTCTGGCCGGTATCCCGACCGTGGTCTATGGGTATTTTGCCATTGTCGCCCTCGCCCCCCTGATGCGGGATCTGGGCGCGGCACTCGGGCTGGATGTTGCGTTTGAAAGCGCCCTCACCGCAGGGATTGTGATGGGCATCATGATCATTCCTTTCATCTCTTCACTGGCGGATGATATGATCACCGCCGTGCCGCGCGGGCTTCGTGATGCGGCGTACGGGCTTGGCGCAACACCCAGCGAGGTGATTCGCAGCGTAGTGCTGCCCGCCGCATTGCCGGGAATTGTGGGGGCAATGCTGCTGGCCATTTCCCGCGCTGTTGGTGAAACCATGATTGTGGTGATGGCCGCCGGGCTTTCGGCCAACCTTACCGCCAACCCTCTCGAATCCGTGACGACGGTGACGGTGCAGATGGTGAGTCTGCTCACCGGCGATCAGGAATTTGACAGCCCGAAAACCCTCGCCGCCTTTGCGCTTGGCCTTGCGTTATTTCTTTTCACCTTGCTGCTGAATCTCTGCGCGCTCATGCTTGTGCGCCGTTATAAGGAGCAATATGAATAACACGCGCGCATTACTCGCAGCCTCGCTCGCCCGCCGCCACCGGGCGGAGCGGCGCTTCCGTATTTATGGGGTCATCGCCATCAGCTTTGCGCTGGTCATGCTGGTCTATCTGCTGTGGAGTATCGCCGCCCCCGGCATCAGCGGGTTCTTCCGCCATGAGGTAACGCTTGAGGTGGAAGCACTGGCACCGGATGCGTCGATTGACGCGGCCCATCTTACCATGGTGAAGGCCGTGCGGGGGATTGGCGGCAACCCCGCAACCGCTGCCGAGCGGCGGCAGCTTCTGGCGCTGGTGGGGAGTTTCGCCGCCTTTGATCTTATCAATGAAACACGCGGGAAAACCGGTAAGGTTACGGTGTCCCTGCCGCTCAGCGACCTTGCGGATCAGACCCTGAAGGGGAGGATTGACCGCCACGCCCCCGCCCATCTGCGCCCCATTACCGACCGGCAGCTGCAATGGCTTGATGCCTGGGCGAATGAAGGGCGCATCCATTACCGCCTCAACCGCGATTTTTTCACCCGGGGCGATTCGCGCGCGCCGGAGGCTGCGGGCTTCATGGGCAGCATGATTGGTTCGCTCTGGCTGGTGCTGGTGGCGCTGCTGGTGGCACTGCCGGTGGCGGTGCTGGCAGCGATTTATCTGGAATGTTTTGCTCCCAGAAACCGCTTTACCATGCTGCTTGAAGTTGCCATCAACAACCTCGCGGCCGTACCTTCGATTATTTATGGTCTCTTAGGCCTTGCCATTTTTCTACAGGTGTTCGGTCTGCCGCGCTCCTCAGCCCTCGTTGGCGGGCTGACGATCGCCATGCTGATTTTACCGGTCATCATCATCGCTACCCGCGCGGCGCTTGCCGCCGTTCCGCCCTCGATGCGCGAGGCGGCGACTGCCCTTGGCGCCTCGCCCCTGCAGGCGGTGTTCCACCATACGGTGCCCTATGCCCGCCCGGGTATTTTAACAGGCGTGATTTTAGGTACTGCCCGCGCGATAGGCGAAACCGCGCCGCTGCTCATGATCGGCATGGTCGCATTTGTGGCGGATTTACCCCGCACGCCGCTTGACCCGGCAGCGGCCATGCCGGTGCAGATTTACCTGTGGGCATCAAGCCCAGAGGCGGGGTTTATCGAGAAAACTTCGACCGGGATTTTGGTGCTGCTTGCGGTATTGCTGGTGATGAATGCGCTGGCGATTCACCTCAGGCAACGCTATGAACTGCGCTGGGGATGAGTAGGATGGAACAGACAATTACCGCCGAACATGTAAATGTGTTTTACGGCGACAAGCAGGCGATTCACGACGTGTCGATGACCATTCCGGCGCGGCAGATTACGGCGTTTATCGGCCCGTCGGGCTGCGGCAAATCCACGTTCCTGCGCTGCCTTAACCGCATGAATGACCTCATCCTTGGCTGCAAGGTGGCAGGGCGGGTGACCATCGGGGGGGAAGATATTTATGCTAGCGGGCAGGATGTGGTGCTGCTGCGCGCGCGCGTGGGCATGGTGTTTCAGAAACCCAATCCCTTCCCCAAATCCATCTATGACAATGTGGCCTATGGCCTGCGCATTCACCACCTCACCAAAGACAAGGCCGAGCTTGACGGGCGGGTGGAATCGGCGCTGCGCCGCGCCGCGCTGTGGGAGGACGTGAAAGACAGACTCACCGCCCCCGGCACCAGCCTTTCGGGCGGGCAGCAGCAGCGGCTCTGCATTGCGCGGGCGATTGCGACCAGTCCGGAAGTGATTCTCATGGATGAGCCATGCTCGGCACTTGACCCGATTGCGACCGGGAAAATTGAAGCGCTGATGGACGAGCTGAAAGAGCAGTTCACCCTTATCATCGTCACCCATTCCATGCAGCAGGCGCGCCGCGTATCAAGCCAGACGGCGTTTTTTCATCTGGGCAGGCTTGTGGAAATGGGCGAGACCAAAGAACTTTTCAACGCACCCGCCCTGCAACAGACTAAAGATTACATCACAGGCCGCTATGGCTGACATCGCCTATAGTCTTTATACCGAGCGGCGCCTGACCGACCGCCTCTTACGCTACTGGCGGGAGCACTCCACCGGCAAGCCGTTCCCGAGCGAACATGACCTCGACCCCGACGCGCTGGCGCGGGACTGGGAGCATTGTTTCCTCGTGCAGGTGCGCGATATCACCCATGTGCAGGATTATAACTATACCTATCTGGGCGCGCGCATCATCGAGGCGTATCGCGGTGGGCTGCATGATGAGCATAACGCCTTCATGATTGGTCCCAATGCCAGCATGGTGAATAAAAGCTTTGGCCGGGTCATGATTACCCGCGCACCCGTGATTGAGGAGGGGGAGCTTGTCACCTTCTCCGGCCGCATTGTCAAATACCGCCAGTGCATGCTGCCGATCGGCACTGAAGGCGGGGTGCTTGAAGCCATTTTCGGTGGGCTTTCCTTCAAATTCTTCGACCCTGAGCCGTCATCAGAAATCTGAAATCGGAAATGGGGCGGGGGTGGGGACATGATAGCATGGGCGGGGGATCAGCATGTATCGCGTCACCCCGGCGCATGCCGGGGTCCGCGCATAAAAACCCGCAGATGCC
>CANHAG010000157.1 GCA_947458525.1 Rhodospirillaceae bacterium
AACTCCGGCTGATCATCAGCTTCCAGATATTGGGTTGGTACAATTTCAACTGCGGCAACGCGATATTGCCCGACTGCCGGTGCATTTGAGTCCATTTTGATCGAGTGGGAGCAGGCGCTCACGAGCATTATCGCCATTAAATATCCAAAAGAACGCATCATCGACTCCTGAAAAAGTTAGATTACTTCCTCTGATACTTGCTTGATTATGATTTTCCTCGGGTCAAGCGGAATCGCGCCTTTTTTGTCTACCGGTGGCTCAGTGAATCTGGCGCCCCATTGTTTTTGTCGGTTATCTCGTACAAAGAGCCAATCAAGAAACGTCAGAATCAGGTTCCAAAGCCACTGCACGGTTAATCCCGCCGCTTGGGCTTGCCACTGAAGTCGCGCTTGGCATAGGGTTTTTTGCCGCCCGCATAGCCGCGACGGTCTCCGCCTTCCTCGCGCTTGCGGTAGGGGCGGTCGCCGCCACCGGTGCCGCCATCGCGTGGTTTGAACTCACGGCGCGGACGTTCTTCTCCACGTGCATCGTCACGTTTGACGAAGGGCTTGCGGTACGGACGGTCGCCGCCGCGATCTTCGCGCGGCTTGAACTCACGGTGCGGGCGTTCTTCGCCGCGAGCATCGTCACGTTTGACAAAAGGTTTACGGTAGGGGCGGTCGCCGCCGCGGTCGCCACGATCTTCCCGCGGTTTGAAGTCGCGGCGTGGGCGTTCTTCGCGCGTCTCGCTGCGCGCTTCGTCACGTGCGCGGCGCTCTTCATCTTTCGCCTTCACCCGCAAGCCATGCTGAAGGCCGATAATCAGGCGGGTCAGCTCATCCACATGGGCACCAAGCGCGGCATCTTCTGCCAGAAGCCCCAGACGCTGGGCGAGGGCTACTTGCGTGGCAAGCTCAGCAAGTGCTGATTGCGCCTCGCGGTAATAATCGGTGATATCTTCTTCGTCCCGCCCGGCACTGCCGGCGGCGATTGCGCTTGCGACATAGACCGAAGATTGGCGCAACAGAAGTGCCAGCCCCTGCTGTTCGCGCGCGGGGAAGTTTTCTGTCGCAGCATAGATCTGCTCGGCCAGTGTCATGGATTTCTGCCATGCGGGCAGGGTTTCATAGGCGCGTGCCGCCGCAATGGCGGGGGTGCGTAATGGTTCGGTGGTCATGCTAAATCCCTTACATCCGCCAGTTTTCCCTTGATCGCAGCGGCGGCGGCCATGGCAGGGCTCATCAGATGCGTCCGGCCACCCCGGCCCTGACGCCCTTCAAAATTCCGGTTCGAGGTGGAGGCGCAACGTTCACCCGGCTCGAGCCTGTCGTTATTCATGGCAAGGCACATGGAGCAGCCCGCCTCGCGCCATTCAAACCCGGCGGCGGTGAAAATTTTATCAAGCCCTTCCTGTTCGGCCTGCGCTTTCACAAGGCCGGAGCCTGGCACAATCATGGCGAGCTTCACATTGGCAGCAACGCTGCGACCCTGAGCGATTTTGGCGACCTCGCGTAAATCTTCAATCCGCCCATTGGTGCAGGAGCCGATAAAGACTTTATCAATCGGTATGTCGGTGAGTTTTGTTCCCGGCACGAGCCCCATATAGTCGAGCGCGCGCAAGAGCGTATCGCGGCGATTTTCCGCCACGTTCTGAGGCGCAGGGATGCTGCCGGTAATGGGTAATACATCCTCCGGGCTGGTGCCCCAGCTTACCTGCGGGGCGATCTCGGCGGCATTCAGATGCACTTCGCGGTCAAACACCGCCGCCGCATCCGTTGGCAGGGTTTGCCAGTAGGCAAGGGCTGCTTCCCAATCCGAGCGCGCGGTATTCCCCCCTCCTGCTCCCCCCGCAAGCGGGGGGAATGTAGAAGAGGGCGCCATGGGGCGGCCTTTCAGATACGCGAAGGTTTTTTCATCCGGCGCAATCAGCCCGGCGCGCGCGCCCGCTTCAATCGACATATTGCAGATGGTCATCCGCCCTTCCATGGAGAGGGCGCGGATGGTGGAACCGGCATATTCCATGACATAGCCCGTGCCGCCCGCGGTGCCGATTTTGCCGATAATCGCCAGAATCACATCCTTCGCGGTGACGCCCGGGGGCAACGCGCCCTCCACCGTAATCCGCATGTTTTTCGCGCGTTTCTGAATGAGGGTCTGGGTGGCGAGCACATGCTCCACCTCGCTCGTGCCAATCCCAAACGCGAGCGCGCCAAACGCCCCGTGGGTAGAGGTGTGGGAGTCACCGCAGACAATGGTCGCACCGGGCAGCGTAAAGCCCTGCTCTGGCCCCACGATATGCACGATGCCCTGACGCGCATCATCCATTTTCAGATAACGCACGCCGAATTCGCGGCAATTATCCTCGAGCGTTTGCACCTGAATGCGTGAAGTTTCATCCTTGATGCCCTGCAGGCGGTCGCGCGTGGTGGGCACGTTATGATCCGCCACGGCCAGTGTGGCTGCGGGCTGGCGCACCTTTCGCCCGGCCGCGCGCAAGCCCTCAAACGCCTGAGGGCTGGTGACTTCATGCACCAGATGCCGGTCGATATAAAGAAGACACGTCCCATCCGCCGCCTCGTGCACAAGGTGGCTTTCGAAGATTTTATCATAGAGGGTGCGGGGTTTCTGGGTCATAGTCTGCAGGTGTTAGGTTTTAGGTTGTAGGTTTCAGCTTTTATTAGCGCAGGGTTAAATTTATGCACATCCGAGCAGGGGATAATACGGTTTAACCGCTACACTACCGGAATCAGGCTCCTAAAACCTATAACCTGAAACCTAAAACCTACTCCGCCGCCGCTGCCTCAGCTGCGCCTGCGCCCGCACCCGTCAGCTCGATGCGCTCTTTAATACGAGCCGCACGGCCGGTGCGGCCACGCAGGTAATAAAGCTTCGCCCGGCGCACTGTACCACCGCGCACGCGCTCCACCGAGTCCAGCCGCGGAGAAAAAAGCGGAAAAATACGCTCCACCCCTTCGCCATGGCTCATTTTACGTACCGTAAAGGACGAATTCGTGCCGGCATTCTTGCGCGCGATCACCACCCCTTCAAAGGCCTGAATCCGCTCATTATCGCCTTCCACAATTTTCACATTCACCCGCACGACATCCCCGGCCTTGAACGCATCCACGCGTTTATTTGCCTGAAGTTTCGCCAGTTGCTCGGCTTCCAGTTGCTGTACAATGTTCATAATTTCCTCTTTTTACATCTCACACGCATCGCGCGGGGACTGGCTAGATGCGTTATTTCACCGCCGATGTCAAGCGCGAAGGGGAGTAAAGGATTGTAAGCGATGCGATGAAAAGCGCGTTTGACACAGCGAACCCGCTTCGGTATATCGGCGCCTCGCTGCGGACGTGCCCAGGTGGCGGAATTGGTAGACGCACTAGCTTCAGGTGCTAGCGCCGCGAGGCGTGGGGGTTCGAGTCCCTTCCTGGGCACCATCTTTCGATGTTAGCTTCGAATGGCTTACGCCCTTGCCTAAGACCTGCCGAAGACTTACGCCTCAAGGCAACGGTAGGCTGGCTTAGGGTTTACCGCCATAGCCTCTAGCGGGTTTAGCGGCCTCACGTCAGCACTGATGCAAAGAAAGACTGGGTATTGCTTGATTTTCCCAAGGGGAACTTGAACGGCGTGCGCAGTGGCAGACGATGCCACTTATCAACGGATTTTTCTGGCAGTTACGGAAAAGGTAGGAATCACTATATTCGCGGTACCATAGGCGGCATGCGCATCCAATATCAGAGATGTCACTTTCAGACCTTCTTTTTTTACCATCTCCAGAATTTCTGTTTTCGAAAGCCCATGAAACTTTGCCGCTTCCGCTGCGTGACATCTATCCACCATAGTAAATGAGATAGTGCCGTTATCTTTCAGTGCTGAGGCCAATCTGTGAAAACATTTGATTAACTCAGGCTTTTCCATGAAGAAAAGCGTGGCGAATGCCCATATGCCATCATAGGACTGCGTTGTAGTAAACTCCTGAAATGAAGCCTTGATTTTCTGACCCTGCCAGGGTTCCGGTAACAGCCTGGCCTCATCAATATTTCGGTCAATAGCATCCACAACCAGATCGGGCCTGTCGCGCAAAAAGGCGGCAGACCACCGGCCAGATCCAGCACCGAAATCGAGAATCCGACCCCCGCGAGGCATCTGATCCAGAAATGGGGTCGTCATCTCCGGTTCTGGAAGAGTAGCTGTGCGGGCGTAGTAGGGATTCCAATCGTGGCGGGGTTCCAAGAGGTTCATTGAGTTGATGTATCAGATTACGCATGTTTATGCCAGACTGCAATGAATCAACCTGCGCCTGGCTCACCTTTTGGGGATCAGGTTACACTCAAAATCGCCAAGGAGAAAATACGCAGATCCTTGACTTTAGCGCCATTTTGCGGCTCTGCTTGGCGTAAGAGGGAGCGGCGGCAATGATGCTCATCAGAAACTATATCGGGCT
>CANHAG010000158.1 GCA_947458525.1 Rhodospirillaceae bacterium
TTACCTTCTCTCCCCAAAATTCGTACCCTTGCAAAATACGCACCGTTGCTTGATGTTTTGTAAAGTTTACATTATAATAATCATGGTGAAAAACAAATGACCAATCGTGCCGAAAGTCATATTGCGCGTCCGGTTCGCGCCATACATGTGAATGTGGTGGGTGGCTTTTCTCTTATTGAACTGGCGGTGGTGCTGGTGATCCTTGGCCTGATCGCAGGTGGTATTTTAACCGGTCAGTCGCTCATTCGCTCTGCCCAGCTGAATGGCATAACCAGTGACCTCAGCCGGTATGTCAGCGCGACGCAGACTTTTCAAGATCGATATGACGACCTGCCCGGTGACATGAGCAACGCTACGGATGTCTGGGGAGCAGTTCACGTCACGCCCGCAACATGCGCTTTGACCGTAGGAACAGGCATGCAGACATGTAACGGTGATGGCGATCGCATGATTGAAGATACTTCCTCCAATCCCAACTCCAATGAAATTTTCCGTTATTGGCAGCAGCTTGCCAATGCGGGGCTGGTGGAGGGGTCTTTCACCGGAGTGACAGGTCCAACCCACGCCCATTACGCTTCGGTGAGCGGGCAGAATGTGCCAGATACGAAAATTTCCAAAGTAGGGATTAGTGTTTATCATTATGGCGATGCCAACGGAACTATTCTTGTTAACAATTCTCCGGATATTTTATTCGAAGGCACCTACGGAAACTCTCTCTTAGTAGGGCTAGATGAAACCGGGGCAAATCAGGGCTATTTTCTCTCGCCCGCCGAGCTATGGAGTATTGATAAGAAAATGGATGATGGCAGGCCGGGCACTGGTAAAATTGTGACTTACGAAACGCATACGCATTGTCACAACGCTACGGCGAGCGACACAGTCGCGATTGCTAACACAGCGGAATATAAACTGGCATCAAATTTGACCGGCTGTGCCATGTTGTTGCGCGGTGCGTTTTAACATCAGCGGTGCGCATCCCACAGCAACAGAAATCATACAGGATGATGGTTTGCCTGCGCGATTTCTCCTGACTCAAGCATGGCGTATATCAAAATTTTCTGGTGACTTGACAGCCCGCGCCAAACCCCTAAGCTGATCAGCCATTTTCAAGAGATCTTATGGCACTGGCGCAGCATTCCCCCGCATCTGTTACCCTCACCCTGCCGGATGGTTCGGTGCGCACCTGCCCTGTTGGCATAACGGGCGAGGAGGTGGCGGCGAGCATTGGCGCTGGCCTTGCCAAAGCCGCCGTGGCCATGGCGCTTGACGGGGTGGAGTGCGATTTATACCTGCCCATCACCCGCGACGTGAAATTTCAGATTCTAACCGCGAAAGATCCCAGCGGGCTGGATGTCATGCGCCATACGCTCACCGCGCAGGTACTGGCGCTGGCGGTGAAGGAACTCTGGCCACAGGCGAAACTCGCCATCGGCCCCACGATTGAGCACGGGTTTTATTACGACGTGGATCTCGACGTGGCGCTGACGCCTGACGATTTACCAAAAATTGAAGAGAGAATGCGCGAAATTCTGAAGCGCCCCAACCCGGTCAAACGCGAGATGTGGGACCGCGCAGAAGCGATTGCCCTGTTTGAATCACGCGGGGAGAGCTACAAGGCCGAGCTTATCCGCAGCGCACCCGAAGACGACACCACTGAGCGCGGGAAAATTTCGCTTTACCGCCAGGGCGAGGGCGCGCAGGCCTTTATGGATCTCTGCCGCGGGCCACATGTGCCAAGCCTTGCCAAAATCACCGCCGCCTTCACGCTTACCAAACTCGCCGGCGCCTATTGGCGGGGCGATAGCCGCAATAAAATGCTGCAGCGTATTTACGGCATCGCTTTCGCCAGCGAGAAAGAGCTTAAAGCCCACCTCACCATGCTCGAGGAGGCGGAAAAGCGCGACCACCGCCGGCTCGGGCGCGAGCTTGACCTCTTCCACCTGCAGGAAGAAGCGGTGGGGCAGGTTTTCTGGCACGATAAGGGCTGGACGCTCTACCGTGCGCTTGAAAACTACATCCGCCGCCAGTTGCAGCGCAACGGCTATATCGAGGTAAAAACCCCGATTCTCGTCGAGCGGCGCTTATGGGAAATGTCGGGTCACTGGGAAAAATTCAAGGAACATATGTTCATCAGCGAGTCGGAGGAGAAATTCCTCGCCATCAAGCCGATGAACTGCCCCTGCCATGTGCAGATTTTCAATGTCGGCATCAAGAGCTACCGCGATCTGCCGCTGCGCATGGCGGAATTTGGTTCCTGCCACCGCAACGAGCCCTCGGGCGCGCTGCATGGGCTGATGCGCGTGCGTGGCTTCACGCAGGACGATGCGCATATTTTCTGCACCGAAGATCAGATTACCAGCGAAACGGTGGCGTTCTGCGATTTACTCAAAACCGTTTACCGCGATCTTGGTTTTACCGAAGTGCGGGTGAAATTCTCCGACAGGCCGGAAAAACGCGCGGGCTCCGACGCGACCTGGGACAAGGCCGAAAGCGCACTCAAAACTGCGGTGACTGAGGCCGGGCTTGAGTATACGCTCAACCCCGGCGAGGGCGCGTTTTACGGCCCCAAGCTCGAATTCGTACTGCGCGATGCGATCGGGCGGGACTGGCAGTGCGGCACGCTGCAAGTGGATTTCGTGCTGCCGGAACGGCTGGATGCCCACTATATCGCCGAGGACGGTGCAAAGCACCGCCCCGTGATGCTGCACCGGGCGATTCTTGGCTCGTTTGAGCGTTTCATCGGGATTTTGATTGAGCAATATGCCGGAAAATTCCCGCACTGGCTGGCGCCCGTGCAGGCGGTTGTCTGCTCAATTACGAACGAGTTTGACGGCTATGCCGCGGAAGTGGCGGGTGCCCTGACTGCCGCCGGCATCCGTGCGGAATGTGATAAAACCAACAATAAAATCACCTATAAAGTGCGCGAGCATTCACTGCGTAAAGTGCCCTTCATTCTCGCGGTCGGCGGGCGGGATGCCCAGGCGCGTACCGTCGTCATTCGCAGGCTGGGGCAGGAACAGCAAGAAACGCTTGCACTTGACGCCGCAGTTGCTACCCTTACCAAGGAAGTTGAACCGCCGCGCTAGCGCGCACTGCCAGTTTCACCAAGACGGAGTTTTAATCACCTATGACGACCATGATTTATGAATACTAGACCGCCCGCAAGCAGGCCGCCAGGCAATCGTCCCCCCGGTAACAGGCCGCCAGGCGGTGGCAGCCGTCCGCCCTATCGCCCTCCGTTTAAGCCCAATTTTCCGCCGCGCCCACCGCGCAGCGCCGAGCGCCGCTTCGAGAAAGAGCGCGACCCGAACGAGCCGAACATCAACCATTATATCAAGGCCGAAAAAATCCGCCTGATTGACGCGGCGGGTGAAATGGTGGGGATTGTCTCGGCGAATGAAGGTAGGCGCATGGCCGAGGAGGCAGGGCTTGATCTTGTTGAGATCTCTCCCAATGCCGAGCCTCCGGTATGTAAAATTCTCGATTACGGGAAATATAAGTACCAGCAGCAGAAAAAGCAGCAGGAAGCGAAAAAGAAGCAGAAAGTCATCGAGATTAAGGAAATCAAGCTCCGCCCGGGGATTGATAAGCACGACCTTGAAATCAAAATGCGCCATGTGATGGAATTTCTGAAAGAAGGCGACAAGGTGAAATTCACCCTGCGCTTCCGCGGCCGTGAAATGGCGCATCAGGAAATCGGCATGAAGCTGCTCGTGAGCATTAAGGAGCAACTGAAAGATCTGGTGAAGATTGATCAGGAGCCCTCAAGCGAAGGCCGGCAGATGGTGATGATGGTTTCGCCCGCAAAATAATCTGAGATCAGGCCACACTGACATACACGGCATGGACACCATCACAGTCAAGGTCACGGATTTTGAAGGCGCGCAGCATGCGATTGAAGCGCCGGTCGGCTGGCGTCTGATGGAAGTCATCCGCGATTCTGGCCTCAGCATCAAAGCGGAATGCGGTGGCGCCTGCGCCTGCGCCACCTGCCACGTATATGTGGCGCCCGACTGGCTGCCCCGCATTATTCCTCCCGCGCCAGATGAAATGCTGATGCTTGATGATGCGATGGAAGTACATGAAAACTCGCGCCTCAGCTGCCAGATTATCCTCTCACCCGCGTTGGAGGGGCTGGAAGTGACCCTCGCCCCCAATCCGTAATGCTCGCTTTACGGAGAGGAAATAGGTTATCCACAGAGTTCTCCAGAATTTCTGCTGCATGGCTGTATAGGAAAAACCCCTGATTTTCTGGGGCGGTTTTGCGGGTAAGATATAATAAATGCAAAAGAATGTGGATAATAATAACCGCTGCATGGCGGAGCGGCGACGACCCGGCTATAACCCAAAGCACGATGAATGACCGACTTCGGTGCGAACCAGAGAGCAGAATTCATCACGGGGGGAA
>CANHAG010000159.1 GCA_947458525.1 Rhodospirillaceae bacterium
CGCGCCCATCGCCTGCGCCAGATGCTGCTCAGGATAATACAGCGAATGCTGTGGAGGCCACCGATGCGCGCTAATCGCCTTTGCGTATTTTTTGCCCTGCTCATGACGGCGGGCGCTGCCGAGGCTGCGGTGCAGGTGGAGACGGTGAGTCTTGGCCGCGGGGTAAAGGCGTGGTATGCGGTAGCCGACACGGTGCCGATTGTGCAGATTAACCTTGCGTTTGAAGGGGCGGGTTACGCGAGTGACACGGCAGACCGCGCCGGGCTGGCGCAAGCGTTTTCGAATCTGGTGCTCGAAGGTACCAGCACGCAGGATTCAAGGGCGTTCAAGGAAATGCTGGAATCGCATGCGATCACCCTTGCAAGCAGTATCAGTGCTGACCGTATGATATTTTCCGTGCGCTGCCTGAAGGAAGAAGCACCGCTGGCGCTCAAGCTTCTTACCGAGGCGCTGACCAATCCGCGCTTTGACGAGGAAGACCTTGCCCGGGTGAAAGCGGCGCAGATTTCCGCGCTCCACCGGGCGCAGGAAAGCCCCGAATACCGCGCCTCGCGCCTGATGATGGAGCGGGTCTTTGCCGGCCACCCTTACGCCAATCCGCCACTGGGAACAGAAGCGGCGATTGCAGCCATTACGCCTGAGGATCTGCGCCGGTTTGGTGCCCTTTATCTTGGCGCTTCCAACCTGCGCGTGGCGGCCGCGGGGGATGTGAATGGGGATCTGCTGGAAGACGTGCTGGAACCGCTTGTGGAAACACTGCCGGAAAATATCACCGGGCCGGTGAGGGCGGCCAGCATCACCCCGAACACGCACGGGGTGGTGGTGGAAGACGGAATGGATGTGCCGCAAACGGCGATGTTATTTGTCGCACCCGGCATCCGCCGCAGTGACCCGGGGTTTTACGCGGCCTATCTGCTGATGGAAATCACCGGCGGCGGCACCCTGACCTCGCGCCTCGCGCGGGATGTCAGGCAGCAGGCCGGGCTGGTGTATGGCATTGATGCGGGGCTGCAGGAATTTACCGGTGCGGCACTCATCACCGGCAGTCTTTCGACCCGCAACGCCACGCGGGATGAAGCGATTGCCAAGGTCAAAGCCACGCTTGGAGAAATTTTTCTAAACGGTGTTTCAACGCAGGAATGTAACGATATTAAAACCTATGTGCTGGGCAGTTTCCCGCTGCAGATGGCAGATACCGGCGCGCTCGCCGCGTTACTGCTCACCATGCAGATTTACGGGCTTGGCGAAGACTATATCGAAAAACGTCAGGACTATTTCGCAGCCGTATCCTGCGGCGATATTAACCGCGCGGCGAAGAATCTGCTTGATCCCGCCCGCTTCCTTTTTGTTGCGGTGGGCGGCCGGCCATGACCATCCGCCGTCTGCCGCCGACGCTTGTCAACCAGATCGCCGCGGGCGAGGTGATAGAGCGCCCGGCCTCGGCGGTGAAAGAGCTGGTTGAAAACGCCATTGATGCCGGGGCGACGGATATTGACATAGCACTCGAAGGCGGCGGGGCGCAGCTTATCCGCGTGCGCGATAACGGGGTGGGCATCACGCGCGCAGAACTGCCGCTGGCGGTGGAGCGCCATGCCACCTCCAAACTCATGGGCGAGGATCTGCTTGCCATCCATTATCTCGGGTTTCGCGGCGAGGCCTTACCCTCCATCGGCTCGGTAGCGCGGCTGGCCATTACGTCACGCGCGCGGGGGGCGGCGGATGGCTGGCGCATTCTGGTTGAAGCCGGGCAGGTGGGTGAGGTCACGCCCGCCGCCATTACCGAAGGCACGCTCATTGAGGTGCGGGAGTTATTTTATGCGGTACCCGCACGGCTGAAATTTCTGAAAACGGCGCGCAGCGAGCTGCATCAGGTGGTAGATGTGATCGAGCGCCTCGCCATGGCGCACCCCGATATCCGTTTTCGGTTAAGTCATGACGGGCGGAGTTTGCGCGATTTCCCCGTAGTGACGGGGGACTGGTTCGCCGCCGGGCCGGTGCGGCTTGAAAAAATTCTGGGGCGGGGGCTGGCCGCCAATATCGTGCCCGTAGAAGGGGAGCGCGATGGGCTTAAAGTGAGCGGATTTGCCGGGCTACCCACCTATCACCGTGCCACTTCGCAGGCGCAATATCTGTTCGTTAATCGCCGCCCGGTGCGCGACCGGTTACTGCTGGGCGTGGTGCGCGCGGCCTATCAGGATCTGCTCGCCCGTGACCGCCATCCGGTCGTGGCGCTGTTTCTCGAGGTGCCGACGGAAGCGGTGGATGTGAATGTGCACCCCGCCAAGGCCGAGGTGCGGTTTCGTGACGCGCAAGCGGTGCGCGGCCTGCTGCTTGGTTCTCTTAAAGCCGCCCTGCATTCCGTATCGCAGCGCGCGGCGACAACGGTGGCAGATTCAGCGCTCGCAGCTTTTACGCCGGAAGCGCTGCCGCAGCAGCGCCATGCTGCAATGCAACATGCGTTTTATGACAGCGCCCCGCCCGCCTCACTCTGGCGGCAGGCACCGCTTATGCCCTTTGCGCCCGCCGCGCGCGGCAGTCTGGCACGTGCCGCTGCTCCGCCAGACACAGAGCCGGTGGCCGAGGAATTCCCCCTCGGTGCAGCCATCGCGCAGCTGCACCAGACCTATATTGTTGCCCAGACCAGAGAGGGGCTGGTGATTATTGATCAGCACGCGGCGCATGAGCGGCTGATGTATGAGAAATTCAAGGCAAGTATGGAGCGGGAAGGAGTGGCGCGGCAGGCGCTGCTTATCCCCGAACCCGTCGAGCTGGAAGAAGCGGCGCTTGAGCGCCTCATGGCGCGGCAGGAGGAATGGGCAATGCTTGGCCTAGTGCTCGAAGCCTTTGGCGATCGGGCGCTGCTGGTGCGCGAAATTCCGGCACTGCTTGGGGATACGGATGTGGCAGGGCTGGTGCGCGATCTGGCGGATGACCTGGCGCTATACGAAACCGGCATGGCGCTGGCGGATCGTCTTGAAGCCATTCTCAGCACCATGGCCTGCCATGGCAGTGTGCGCGCCGGGCGAAGGCTGACGCGCGAGGAAATGAACGCGCTCCTGCGCCAGATGGAAGCCACCCCCTATAGCGGCCAGTGCAACCATGGCCGCCCTACCTATGTGGCGCTGAAACGCAGCGAGATTGAAAAACTCTTCGGCCGGCGGTGAATGTTATGTGGGGTCGAAGCACGCTGGATTGCTTCGTCGCCCGCGCTCCTCGCAATGACGCGGCACTATCCGCGGATGTGCTGATCCGTTAAGGGTGAGGTCTTGACTCCGTCATTGCGAGCGACCAAGGGGAGCGAAGCAATCCAGCCTTATGGTATGACGAATTTGATTATAGCGGATGTGCTGACCCGTTAAGGGTGAGGGCCTTGACTCCGTCATTGCGAGCGACCAAGGGGAGCGAAGCAATCCAGCCTTATGGTATGGCGAATCCCCAAACACGCTGGTGACCCAGGCCTAGCGTGTTACTGGCGCTGCTGCTGCACCGGCTGGGGTGTAGGTGTGGTTACCGGAGCCAGTGCATTTTCAAGGGCTTTAAGGTCTGGGTGGATGGCGGGCGTGCCCCAACCAAAAATTCCTCGCGCTTCTGCTAAGCCGAGAGATCGGGCTTCTGTTCGTGAATTTGAAGGAAGGCTATTTGGATTTTCTGGGTTACGCATAAACTCCAGCAGAATACGAGCGGCTTCCGGGTTGGCGAGGAAGGCGGCAAGCCCGCCATCGCCATAGCTCTGGTCTTGCATGGTTCCCCTACCATTTTGGCGGGGCTGGAACTGCCCATTGCGATCCACATCTGTCCACCAATTCTCCTTGATAGCATTAAATACCCCCTTCTGACGCGCGTCCAGACTGGTTGTATCAAAACTCTGCAGAAACTCGCGGAATGCTACTACGCGTTCCTGACCATTCATCACCACAGCAATCTCGCGCCCGAGGGTGTGCAGATCGCCCGCTGGCCGTTCACCCGTGGCGATGCCCACCAGTGTCCGGATCACCTCCGTATTTCTCCGGTCTGCCGCCTGTTCGGTTTGTTGGTTTGTGTTGTCGCCGGTTGTGCGGTCGATTGTATGTATCAGTTTGAATATCGCATCAAGGTTACGCTGCGTCACCAGAGGCTGCGCGTTTTGTGGCACCCGGCCTTGAAGCAGGGTGGCAAGCTCAGTTGTCTTTTGAGCCAATGCCTGGCGGAGGTCATCATCCATGAGCAAGGTCAGCAGCCGTTCGGTATCAATCTGGCCACGCTCAGCAAACAGGACTTGTAATTGTGGCAATAATCTTTCCTGCAGTTGGGGTGCCATACCGTTCATTATACCAGCCAGCGCCTGTTGCTGTTCTGGCGAGAGCGTCATAAGCTGCTCTAGCCCTGAAACGAGACC
>CANHAG010000160.1 GCA_947458525.1 Rhodospirillaceae bacterium
TATTTTGCCACCACGTACGGCGTGTCACTCACACTGCTTGGTTTTTTACTGCTCGGGCTGCGCTTGTTTGACGCGATTCAAGACCCGCTGATTGGCCTGCTGAGTGATCGCTACCGCGCGGCCACGCCCTGGTTCATGGGCATCTCTGCCCTGCTGCTCTGCCTTGCTATGTATGGGCTTTTTAATGCGCTGCCTGTTGCGCCGGCGCTATGGTTCTCTCTCTGCATTGCCGTGGCGGTCACGGCCTATAGCGTGCTCAGCATCAACCTCAATACGCTTGGCGGATTATGGACAAAAGACCCCGCAGCCCAGACCCGCATCGCCGCCCGCCGCGAGGCGTGCGGACTCGTAGGTCTGGTGATTGCGGTGTCGCTCCCCGCACTGCTCAAACAGGCCGTGGGCGAAGCATCTGCCTACCTCTATTTCTCCCTCATCCTTGCTGGCTGCATGCTGCTTGCCTGGCTTATGTTTCGCCCGTGGCTCAGGCAACATGTTTCGGCGGTGCCTCCCGCGCAGCAAAAACCACTTCTACTGTTTGCCGGGCTTCGTGCTACTTCAAGGCGCACCCGCATCTTTCTCGGCATTTACGGCATCAGCATGCTGGCCTCGGCGATTCCGGCAGTGCTGGTGATTTTCTTTGTGCGTGATCTACTGGGCGCAGAAGCGCTGATGGGCGTGTTTCTGCTGCTCTATTTTCTCTCCGGCGCGCTCTCCATGCCGGTATGGAAAATCCTGAGCCGCAGATTCGGCAAATACCGTGCCTGGGCGCTTTCCATGCTGCTGGCGGTCATCAGTTTCATCTGGGCGTTTTTCTTGGGTTCCGGAGATCTTGTGGAATATGCTATAATCTGCGCGGTTTCAGGCCTTGCGCTTGGGGCAGATCTCGCCCTTCCCCCCTCCATTCTGGCGGATCATATTCATGAAGGTAAGACCGAAGAGCACGCCGCCAGCCAGTATGCGCTGCTGGCGCTTTTCGCCAAACTCAGCCTGGCGGTGGCTTCCGCCATTACGCTTCCATTACTGGCTGAGGCGGGCTTTGTTCCGGGTGCGAGTAACTCTGCCGGGGCGCTCTTTGCCCTCAGTGCCGCATATGCGCTGATTCCCTGCCTGCTTAAACTTGCTTCTGCCCTGCTGCTTGCCCGAATTTTTATTCACTCTGACGCCGGAGCCGCTCATGAAACGACGCATGCTCAGCCTGATCTTCACCATACTCATAGGGGGAGCTCTTCTCATGTTCGCCAGTAGCAGCCACCGTCTGGAGCAGTATGAAGGCACGATGCCCGAGGCAGACATTATGACATATTTCAACGGCCCGATTAAAGCCTGGGGCATGGTCGAGGACTGGCGCGGCCGCGTTGTCAGCCGGTTTGATGTGGAAATGGTCGGGAAGTGGGAGGGCGATACCGGCACCCTTACCGAGCATTTCACCTATTACAGCGGTGAGAAACAAGAACGTATATGGACAATTAAAAAACTTGCCGATGGCAGTTACGAAGGCACGGCGGGTGATATTATCGGCAAGGCTAAAGGCGCCGCGCGCGGCAGTGCGGTGCGCTGGAATTATGTCATGAATGTGCCGGTGGGGAACACCAACTACCTCATCCGCTTCGATGACTGGATGTGGCAGATGAATAACGGGGTGATGATCAACCGCTCCTACCTTAAAAAATTTGGTTTCACGGTCGCCGAACTCACTCTTTTCATGCAAAAAGAAAAACCATGAGCACGCATAGTTATTCTCAGGAAGTCGTCTGGATTATCGGCGCCAGTAGCGGTATTGGCGCGGCTCTCGCCCGCGAACTTGCCGCACGCGGCGCGACGCTCGCCCTTTCCGCCCGCAGGAAAGAAGCGCTCGAAACGCTCACGCAGTCACTCGGCGCGGGTCACCAGATCTTTCCGCTGGATGTGGCGCATAAAGAAGAGGTGGCGGCGACTGCCCGCGCCATTCACAGCAGTTATGGCCGGATTGATCGGGTGATTTTCATGGCCGCCGCTTACACGCCGATGAAGCTTTCGGCGCTCGACATGGCCGCCACGAAACAGATGATCGAGGTGAATCTTCTAGGCGCATTTCATGTGGTAGAGGCAGTGCTGCCTATTCTGACACAACAAGGGCGCGGTCAGCTGGCGCTGTGTGGCAGTGTGGCGGGTTATACCGGGCTACCGGGCGGCCAGCCTTACAGCGCCACCAAAGCCGGTATCATCAATCTGGCGGAAAGCCTGCGCGCGGAATTGCCCCGGTCGATTGATGTCAAACTCATCAGCCCCGGTTTTGTTAAAAGCGAACTTACCGATAAAAATGAATTCAAAATGCCCATGATTATCACCGCCGAACGCGCGGCCGGCGCTATTGCTGATGGTCTACCGGAGCGGGGGTTTGAAATCCACTTCCCCAAAATCTTTACCCGCATGCTGAAATTGCTGCGGGCATTGCCTTACGCAATTTCCCTGCGCATCACCCCCCATTTCAATGCCTGAGGCATTGCTGCAAATGCTCAGGAAATTGGCTGTTTTCCATAAAGCACATCGGCACGGGTGAGGAAGGCCTTGGTCATTTTTTCGGTCGCGCGGGTGAAGAGTCCGCCAATCAGTTTCTCAAGCATTTTCGATTTGAACGCGAAATCGAGATGGAAATGAATGTCCGAGCCATCCGCCCGCGGCACAATCCGCCATTCATTTTTCAGATGTTTGAACGGGCCTTTGACGAGCGTCACATCAATTTCTTCCGCCCCGCTATGAAGCGTGCGATGGCTCACGCGTGAGCTATAGCGCTCGGTCAGGTGGTGAAAGCTGATGACCAGCTCACCCGTAAACCCTTCTTCACCGCGTTCAATGATGCGCGCGGCGCGGCACCATGGCAGAAATTCGGGGTAGCGCTCAATGTCAAGAATCATCGCCACCAGTTGCGGCGCGCTGTAGGGAGAATGGCGGGTTTCGTGATGGATAGGCATAGGGTGGTTATGCCTCACGCAGCCGTTTCTCACGCGCGGCGCGCATACGCGCGAAATCCGCATCCGCATGGTAGCTGGAGCGGGTGAGGGGGCTGGAGGCCACCATCAGGAAACCCTTGGTGTAAGCCACGCGCTCGTAATATCGGAATTCCTCCGGCGTCACGAAACGATCAACCGGCGCATGGGCGGGTGTTGGTTGCAGATACTGGCCGATGGTGATGAAATCCACTTCCGCCGCGCGCAGATCATCCATCACCTGCAGCACTTCTTCCTTGGTTTCGCCCAAGCCCACCATGAGGCCGGATTTGGTGAAAATGGAAGGGTCAAGCTCCTTCACCGTTTTGAGCAGATGCAGGGAGTTGAAATAACGCGCGCCCGGGCGGATGGACTGGTAAAGCCGCGGCACGGTTTCGATATTGTGATTATACACATCTGGCCGCGCTTTGACCACAATCGCAATCGAGGATTCCTTACGCAGAAAATCAGGCGTCAGCACCTCAATCGTGGTGGATGCCCCCGTCTGGCGGATGCGCTCAATACATTCAGCAAAATGTGCCGCGCCCCCATCTTCCAGATCATCCCGGTCCACCGACGTAATCACCACATGATTCAGACCAAGCGTGGCAATGGCAGAAGCGAGGTTCACCGGCTCGTCTTCATCCACCTTATTCGGCACGCCGGTTTTAATGTTACAAAAAGCGCAAGCCCGGGTGCAGGTATCGCCCAGAATCATCACGGTGGCGTGCCCTTTGCTCCAGCATTCGCCGATATTGGGGCAGGCCGCTTCTTCGCATACGGTATTGAGTTTCTGCTTACGCATCAGCGCCTGCGTATCCATGAACCCTTGCGATTGCGGGGCTTTCACGCGGATCCAATCGGGCTTTGCGAGCTTTTTTTCGGGAGTTTTTTGTAAACTGTGACGTTCCGACATTGCCATGGTATCTCTTATTCCATCCATCATCGTTTTGAGCCGCGTTTCGTGTATTGAACCCGTTCATCCGCCAGCCGGAATTATTCACGTTCTGTCTTTCCCGCCTAGGCGGCAATCCAGATTTTTTCAAGAAGTATCAGCTTCGGCATGGTTCACAAGCAAAACAAGCTGTATGCATCATCTCACCTCACCGTTGACGAAGGTAATGAAATTGTATATATTTCGTTAGTACAAAATACTGAGGTTGTCATGACAAAAAATGCCGTATTCACCATGAAGCTGGAACCCGAACTGCGCGACGCGTTTATGGCCGCCGCTGCCGCCTCGCACCGCCCGGCAAGCCAGATTATGCGCGAGCTGATAAGGGATTTTGTGGCCGAGCAGGAGCAGGCCAGCGGCTATAAAGAGTATCTGGCGCGCAAAGTGGCGCGGGCGCGGGAAAGTATTGCTGCGGGTCGCTATTCTCCTCATGAAGAGGTTGA
>CANHAG010000161.1 GCA_947458525.1 Rhodospirillaceae bacterium
CATTTGTTGATTTTATCACCCTTTCGCTCGACCGCATCATGCAGAAGCAGGATGTGGAGGAGTTAAAACAGCGTCAGGAAAAAATCGCCCTGATGCTGCATCAGGCAAGCCAGGAGCCAAGAGCTTAGGCACTCTTCTTCTATTTTCAGTTAACAGAGGCCAGACGTCGCCATGGCCGCGCCATCAGCTCCACCCCTCTGTCACGCCGTGATAACCTTTTGATCTATAAAACACAGATCAAACATTCAGGCGGCGGGTCTGAAGCTTGCCTTTGCTTTACGGCGATGAAAATGGCCATTTTTCCGCTTACCCGACCTTGAGCGGTTAGAATGTTCTGGCCGACTGCTATCAGCAAGGCGCCCAGTCTTTTCGCCCGGGTTGATCAGACGCTGGATGGCATTCCATTTTTTTATATCTTTCGGGGTCACCAGATTTACGGCTTCACCTTCCGCACCATTACGGGCGGTGCGGCCGATGCGGTGGATGTAATCTTCGGGTGCCTGCGGCAGATCGTAATTAATAATATGCTCGATATGCGGAATATCCAGCCCGCGCGCGGCAATATCCGTTGCGATCATGATCCGGTGCTCGCGGTTGCGGAACGCCCGGATGGTTTTGTCACGCTGAGCCTGGCGCAGATTTCCGTGGATTGCATCTGCCGTATGGTTAAGCGTGCGGAGTTTTTTTGCCATTTTATCGGCACCCCACTTGGTTTTGACAAACACAATCACGCTGCCCGTGCGTTGCTGCAGCTGTAACAGCAGCTGGTCGTATTTTTCATCTTCCCTGATCTGGATGGTTTCCTGCTTCACGCGCGCAGCGGGCGCATTGGTGCTGCCAGTGGAAATACGCTCAGGCTTGTTCAGATATTTACCAGACAGCTTGAGTATGTTGGCAGGCAGTGTCGCAGAGAACAGCAATGTCTGCCGCTGCCGTGGCATATAGCTCAGAATTTTATCAATCTGCGCGCCAAAGCCCATATCGAGCATTCGGTCAGTTTCATCAAGCACCAGAAATCGCGTGGCATTGAGCCTTACGCTGCCGCGTTGCAGGTGATCATTGATTCGCCCCGGGGTGCCCACGATCAAACGCGGCGCCCTTCGAAGCTGCTCCATCTGTTTGCCCATGGAAGCCCCGCCAATCAGCAATGCGCTGCGCACCACGCTATTGGCGCCCAGCATTTTCTGAAGCTGATCAAGTACCTGAGTGGCAAGTTCACGCGTGGGTGTCATCACCAGCGCTGTATCCTGAGGGTGATTCAAGAGGTGAGAAATAAGCGGGATGCCAAAGGCAGCCGTTTTACCAGTGCCAGTCTGGGCGGTGCCCATGATATCGTTGCCCGCAAGCGCCGACGGAATCGCCGCCGCCTGAATAGGTGTGGGGGTAGTAAAGTTCAGTGCGGCAAGCGCGCGCAGCAGCTCCGGGCGCAAACCCAGTTCATTAAAATGTTGCATGATATTTTTCCATAAACAGCTCGGTACATCCGGACATACGATCCGGATGACGCAGAGCTATGTTGTTAGGGTGAAGTGTGCTTAAGCAGAAAGCTTGAGGTTCGCTGCCGCAGTCTTGCCTTTTTCGGTAGCAAGCTCGTAGCTGATTTTCTGACCTTCCGACAGGTTGCGTATACCTGCGGACTCAAGCGCGGTGATGTGAACGAACACATCTGCACCACCCTGATCGGGTTGAATGAAGCCAAAACCTTTTGTGGGATTAAACCATTTCACAGTACCGTTAGCCATTATCGTCTCCTTCAAACAAATGATATTGCAGTGCTGCCGCAGACCATCCGCACACAGCACGAGCCTTTGTCCTGAGTCATTCAGGAAACTCTTCGCACAGGCTGACAAAATCAACGTTAAGGAGATAATGTATTTGCCTTTCGGGGTATTTTCCCTTTGGGCACGCCACAATTAAGTGGCCAACAAATGTCAGAGCAGTAAAAACTCAAGTACCTGCATACAGCAGTGCGTGCTGAAGTCAATCTATTCCTGCATGATGCATCGTTTTATTTGCACCTTGATTTTTTGCATCCATCCATTACACCCGCGGCATGTCTTCTTTTCTCTCCTCGCAGGATGCGCTGAAGCTCTGGCACCGGGTTATCACCCGCAGCCTGCGCGAGCTGCCTTATGATCTTTCCCAGCGGCAGATCGGGGTGCTGCTCTGTGTCTATATGGCGCCGCCGCCTCATACGGTGAAAAATCTCGCCGAGCGTCTGGCGATTTCGAAACCCGCCACCAGCCGCGCGCTCGATGCACTTTCAACGCTTGATCTCATCCGCCGCAAGAAAGACGAGGAAGATCGCCGCAATGTCTATGTACAGCGCACGGTGAATGGCTCCGTGTTTCTGCGCGATTTCGCTGATATCATCGCGCAGGAGAACGAAGTTTTTGATCCTTCATCTGCATCTTCTCCTTCTGTGGCACGGATGTGACGAGATAGGAATTTTTTTCCCATATAGACGATTTTGTGGTTGATTTTCACCCCGAGTTGTGGCATACATTTTCTAATGGTGGGCAATTCTTGCCTTGACGTTCCCGTTCGGGACAAAAAACGGATAAAAATACATTAACACCACAGGGGAAATTATGGTTTTTCTGTCGCCTGAAGCACCTGATTCCGCCACCGATTTTTTTCCCGTTCCCGTGATTTCTTTTTCTCTTGCGCGCCCGTTCACCTCCACCCTTTTGAAGGTAGGGAGATAGATTATGGACGCCATCACCCAATCCTTCAAAGAACTTGGCCAGATTAAAATTGCCATTCTGCTGGGTGCGGCCGTTATCCTGATTGGTTTCTTTATTTTCATTTCCATGCGGGTATCCACCCCCATGCTCTCGCCGCTTTTCACCAATATGCCGATCGAAGAAGGTGCGCGGGTGATTCAGGAACTGGATCAGCGCGGCGTACCCTATGAAATTCGCGCTGGCGGCACGCAGATCATGGTGCCTTCCGACCAGGTAAACCGCCTGCGCCTGGTGCTGGCGGAGCAGGGCATGCCCTCGCAAGGATCGATTGTGGGCTATGAGATTTTCGATAAATCCGACACGATGGGCACCTCGAATTTCGTGCTGAACCTGAACCAGCTGCGCGCGCTTGAGGGCGAGCTTGCCCGCACCATCAATGATTTCAAGGCAGTGGAAAATTCGCGCGTGCATCTGGTGATGCCCAAACGTGAGCTGTTTACGCGTGATTCAGTTGAGCCTTCCGCCTCGGTGGCGCTGAAACTTCGTAGCCGCGCAGGCCTGTCGAAAGAGGAAATCGCCGCTATTCGCAACCTCGTGGCTACTGCCGTGCCTGGCCTCAAACCCCAGCGCGTGACGGTGGTAGATAGCGGCGGCAATCTGCTTGCCAAGGGTGGGGACGAGGCGAGTGAAGAACAGGTGCTCAGCGACGAAGCGGAGGATTTCCGCATCGGCTATGAACGTCGCCTGAGCACTACGATTGAGGAATTGCTTGGCCGCTCGATCGGCTCCAGCAAAGTAAAGGCCAAGGTACACGCCGATATTGATTTTGACCGTACCGTAAAAAATTCCGAACGCTACGACCCCGAAGGACAGGTGGCGCGCTCCATTCAATCTATTTCTGAAAATGAACGATCCAACGAACGCTCGCAGGATGACGCGGTAAGTGTGGCAAATAACCTACCAGATAATCAGGCGCAGCGCGGCGCGGGAAGCAATGCGGAATCCAACCGTGTGCGCAGTGAGGAAACCACCAATTTTGAAATCACCAAGGAAGTGATCAATTCAGTGAAAGAGACCGGTAATGTCCGCCGCTTGAGCGTGGCGGTGCTGGTGGATGGTATCTACACCAAAAATGAGCAGGGCGAGGAAGTCTATGCGCCCCGCTCGAGTGAGGAGCTGGAAAAGCTCGAGCAGCTGGTGAAATCTGCCATCGGATTTGATGTAAATCGCGGCGATGAGGTGCAGGTGATCAATCTGCAATTTGCCGAAATGCCGGCGGATGTGTTCGCTGAAGACAAATTCGAATGGTTGCAGGAGGATCTCAGTTCCATCATCCAGACGCTGGTGCTGGGGGGGGTTGCGGCACTGGCCATTCTACTTGTCATCCGCCCGCTTGTCGCACGCGCGATTGAATCCGCCGAGGCAGCACACAGAGATGAGGAGATGGAGTTAGCAAGCCTTGCCGCACCTTCGATTGCGGCACGTCTGGCGGATCGCAGCGCGCTGGGCGAGGATGAGGATGAAGAAGGTGAAGAAGAGATGATTAAGGTTGAGCGTATTGAAGGCAAGCTCAAATCCTCCACCTACCGCAAGATCAATAATATGATCGAGAAACACCCGGATGAAACGCTGCAGATCATCCGTCAATGGATCAATCCTGTAATGTGAGG
>CANHAG010000162.1 GCA_947458525.1 Rhodospirillaceae bacterium
ATAGTGACCACGCGCGGGCCGGGTAGTTTCACGAGCCTTCGGGTGGCGCTGGCGGCGGCGCATGGGCTGGCGCTGGCTTCGGGCGTACGCTTACGCACCCTCACCTCGCCTGAGGCCTATGCGTGGCAGACGCAAAGCGCGTGCGACGTGGTGCTGAATGCAGGCAAGGGCGAGCTGTTTCACCAGCCATTCCGCTGGGTGAATGGCAGGCCGGAAGCGGAAGCGGCGATAGGGCTGCGTACCCCCGAAGCGCTGACACTCAACCATAAAAAGATTGTTGGGAACGTTGCAATCGCGGGCGTGAAATCAGATGGTGAGCCGCTGGATGCGGCCACGCTCTGCCGCATTGCACCGCTGCTTGTGGAGACTCCGCTTGCTCAGGCCATGCCGCTATATATCCGCCCGCCGGATGCGAAGTTGCCTGAGCGGCGGGAAGCTGGTAGGTCATCAACTGCCCTTAATTAATGGAGTGTTGCCATGAAACGCTTTGTGGTTGCCACAGTTTCTCTGATGCTTGGCCTGTCTCTCGCCGGGTGCGAGAACGCGCCGCCACCACAGCATTTCCCGCCACTGCGTTTTGCGGATCAACCGAAAATCGGCCTGGCGGTAAAGGAAATCCGCGTGATTGAGGATTACCAGTCGCCCATGCGCGCCCCGCATGTGGAGCAGAATTTCCCCATCCCCCCAGCGCAGGCAGTAAAGAGCTGGGTGGCAGAAAGGCTCCTGGCCAAAGGCGGGGATGCTGTGCTTGAAATCACGATCGAAGATGCTTCGGTAGTCGAACAGAAACTTTCGCGCACGCCGGGGTTTAAGGGGCTGTTCACCAACGACCAGAGCGAGCGGTTTGATGCAACACTTGCCGTCACGTTCCGGCTTTACCGCGAGGGTACCGCGCTTTCGGTCGCCGAAGGGAGTGTGAACGTGCTGCGCTCGCGTACGGTGGCGGAAAATGCCAGTGTGGCCGAGCGCGAACAGATCTTTTACGACATGACAAAGCAGCTGATGCAGGCATTCAACACCGAGGCCGAAACCCGTCTGCGCCAGTATTTCAGCCCTTATCTGCGTTAGGCCATGCATATCTACCTCCCTATTGCTGAAATTTCCGTACACGCGGTTCAGCTGATATTACTGGGGGGAATCACCGGCGTGATTGCCGGCATGTTCGGGATTGGTGGCGGATTCCTGCTCACTCCCATCCTCATTTTCATTGGCATTCCGCCTGCTGTGGCGGTGGCCACTTCGGCCAATCAGATCATCGCCTCTTCCTTCTCCGGCTTTCTGCATCATTTGCGCCATAAGCGGGTGGATCTGGGGCTTGGCCATTATCTTGTCGCGGGGGGTATTCTTGGCGCATCACTCGGTATCTGGCTTTTTAGCGCACTTAACCGCGCCGGGCAGATTGACCTCATCATCACCCTGCTTTACGTCACCACCTTGTGTATTGTTGCCCTTATCATGCTGCGCGAGGCGATTGCCTTCCGGCGGCACCAGCATAAAAGCGCGCCGCGGCAGGAGGAAATAATCTTCCCCTCACTTGAACGTCTGCCCTGGCGGCGGTCTTTCCCGCGTTCGGGCGTTACCCATAGCCTGTTGCTACCCGTGACCATCGGTATCACCACCGGCCTGCTCGTGGCGCTGATGGGGATTGGCGGCGGCTTCCTCATGCTGCCGCTGATGGCCTATATTCTGCGCATGCCGCCGGGCGTGATTGTGGGCACCTCGCTTTACCATATGATGTTCACCACCGCCTTTGCCACGCTGCTGCATGCGGTGACAACGCAGACGGTGGATGTGGTGCTGGCGGTGATGCTGCTTTTGGGCTCGGTGGCCGGAGCGCAGTGGGGTGCGCGTCTCAGCCACCGCCTGCCGGTGCATTATCTGCGTGGGCTTCTGGCGCTTATTCTCTTCGCCGTGGCGCTGCGTCTGGCTTATGGGCTTTTTATTACCCCGCCAGAAATTTACACATTGACGGTGATTGGAAGATGAGGATTTTTCTTGCTACATTCCTTCTGCTACTCGCCACCATGCCTGCGCGCGCGGAGCCATCATCCGTCAATTTCAACCTGCCGCTGATTGCAGATCTTTCCACCCACCAGATTGAAATTCACGCCAATTTCTCCGGCGCTGAACTGCTGCTTTATGGCGCGCGAAACGAGCCGGGCGATCTGATTGTGATTGCGCGCGGGCCGCTGGCGGATCTGCGCCTGCGCCGCAAGGAAAAAATCGCCGGCATGTGGATGCATGTGGAAAGCATGCGATTCTCAGACGTACCGCTTTATTACGCCATTACCAGCACTGCCCCGCTTACCTCACTACTTGGTGACAAACAACGCCGCGCCCTCGGTATTGGCGCAGAAACAGTGATTGCTACGGCAGCCGGCGGCGAGAGTGCGTTTAACGCGCCGCTAGAACATCAGCTCGCCCAGCGCGGCTGGTTCAGCGCCGCCACACCTGTAAAATTTTTCGGTGAGACCTTGTTCAAATCTACTCTGGTTTTTCCCGATTCGCTGGCGCGGGGCGACTATACGGCAGAAGTCTATCTGGTAGAAAACGGCGCCATCATCAGCAGCCAGACCATTCCCTTCCGCGCGTTCAAAACCGGGATTGATGCGTGGATTTTTGATATGGCGCACGAACGCCCGTGGATTTACGGACTGGCGGCGACTTTCCTTGCTGTCAGCTTCGGCTGGTTCGCCCACCGGCTGATGGGGAGATAAGGAGCATCCGTGGGATGTTAAGGAATAAAATACGAGATAAATATATTTATTACAAATTGTTAAGTCGAGTTGTTTGAGTTTTTACTAAGCAACTCAAAGTTGTCTTTTTTTGTACAAAGCAGCAAAAAATTAATTAATAATTAACTTTTTGTCTTTAGATTGATGGTAATAATATTAACCATCTTGATGCATATCAAGGACAAAAAAAATGAGTAACGCACAGAATAACACCACCAGTTACAGTAACCGACTATCCAGCTGGGATAGGGTGCTGTGCAATACCATTCAAAGTTTTCATAATAATGGCAACCATGAGGCCCCGGTTCATAAAATCAAGCTTGCGCTGCTGAAAAAATCTGAATATGCGCTGAATCTTGCAGATGGGCTAGATGGAAAAGAAGATGGAAAAATCAATAAAATCGCCCTTATATCTGCCATAAGCACACTAACAAAAGCCCAAATGTTGCCCGCAGATCTGGCCTCTGCCATGCTGGAGACGTTGAAACAGGGATATTTCCCGCATTCGCTTAATGTCAAAAAAAGCTACGAGATTCTGCATGCCAATATTGTCCGCCGCCTGCAATCAATTGACCTGAACAAGGATGGTATCATCACTCCTCACGAGCTTGGGTACTGGCTGCATATGCGGCCATTGCTTGAACAAGAGGCGCAGAAAAAGAAAGAAATAGAAGATCTGAAAAATGCAGCAACCATGCAGGTGGTGAAAAAGGGAAATTATTACCGCGCCGACCCCGGCATTAAAAAGCCCTTTTAGGCTTGATGCAGCGGCCTTACACCAGCTCGGGGTCGATATAGGGGTAGAGTTCCTCCTCAACCGGCGTTGTGTCAGCCTCGAAAAGCGCGATATGGAAGAGGGCATCGCCCTCATTGGCGAGCGGCAGCAGGGAATTGCCGATGATGATCCCGTCGTAAGGCGAGGGGATGGGCTTTCTGTGGTCGCCAAACGGGTTGGTGATATAGCCCAGCATATCGCCCTTATTTACCCGCTCGCCAAGTTTTTTGCGTGCCAGAAAAATTCCGCTGATGGGCGAGCGCACCCAGTGGCTGGATTTGGCGATATAAGCTTCTCTCGGCGCACCCGGTGCGGGGTCGGGCGGCAACATGCCGATCATCCGCATCACGTTCAGAATTCCGTGCATCCCGATTTTTGCTGCGTTGGTTTCAAAGCGCAGCGCCGTGCCCGCTTCATAGAGCAGCATGGGGATTTGTTTCTGCCGTACCATCTCGCGCAGGGAACCATCGCGCGGGCTGGCGTTCAGAATCACCGGCACGCCGAAGGCCTGTGCGAGGCGCAGATTCTCAGGCTGGCTTAAATCCGCCCGGATCTGAGGCAGATTGCGGCGGTGAATCGCGCCGGTGTGAAGGTCAATGCCGTGGGTGCATTTTTCGGCAATTTCGGTGCGGAAGAGATAGGCGATCTGCGCCGCGAGCGAGCCATGTTTTTCACCCGGAAAGGAGCGGTTGAGATCGCGCCGATCGGGCAGGTAGCGGGATTTGTCGTTAAACCCGAATACATTGACAATGGGAATAGCAATCAGCGAG
>CANHAG010000163.1 GCA_947458525.1 Rhodospirillaceae bacterium
ACCATTGAAACGCGCTTGCACCATATCGGCAAAGCCCGTATGAGTATGCGCCAAACCCTCCGCCGGAAAGATGCGGTACTGGTGGAGATGGCGGTGGAAATTGCCTGTGTGCGCGGCGGAAAACCGGCGCGGATACCGGAAAAAATCACCCGCCTGCTTGCTGAATTTCTGCCGCGTACTGAGTGAGGAGCCATCATGAAAATTTCTGCTGCGGTGTCTGCACCTGTGTCGGGCGTTGATGCGGCCAATGTTGCCGGTACGGTGAATGGCACGGCCGGGGGCGCACATTCGTTGCTGAGCCTGTTTCTAAACGCCGATCCGCTGGTGATGTTCATCATGCTGCTGCTGGTGGGCATGTCGATTGCCAGCTGGGCGATTATTTTTGAAAAATGGATGACCTTCCGTCAGCTGGCCGGGCGTAGCGAGAATTTTGAAAATGATTTCTGGTCGGCCGAAGCGCTCGATAAATTTTATGAGAAGGCGAAAAAGCGCAAATCCCGCAACCCCATGGCGCTGATGTTTGTGGCGGCGATGGAAGAATGGTTCCGCGGCAAATCAAGTGAGCGCGTGGTGGGCAAAGGCTCCTCAGGCGAGCTTACCATTACGCTCAAAGAACGCATGCTGCAGCAGATGGTCGTAGTGCGCAACCGCGAGTTGGAGCGGCTGGAGCACGGGCTTGGCTTTCTTGCGACTGCCGGGTCTTCCGCGCCTTTCATCGGGCTGCTGGGCACCTGTATCGGCATCATGAACAGCTTCCGCGCCATTGCGGGGTCGCAGAATACCTCGCTTGCCGTGGTGGCACCGGGGATTGCCGAGGCGCTGCTTGCCACCGCTATTGGCCTGTTTGTGGCGATTCCGGCGGTGATGGCGTTTAACCGTTTCAACGGCGAGCTGAACCGCATGGCGGGCAAGCTTGAGGATTTCACCACCGAATTTCAGACGCTGCTCTCGCGCCAGCTGGATAAGGGAGCCTACTAGTGGGCGCAGGCTTGCCACAAGGAAGCGGCCGGGGCGGGCGCGGGCGGCGCGGACGCTATGCGGCGGGCGGCTTTAACGAAATCAACGTCACCCCGTTTGTGGATGTGATGCTGGTGCTGCTTATTATTTTCATGGTGGCGGCGCCCATGATGACTACCGGTGTGACGGTCGATTTACCCAAGGCCAAAGCCACGGCCGTGCCGGGGTCGGATGAGCCGCTCAGCGTCACCATCCGCCGCGACGGGAAAATTTATATCCAGAATACCGAAACCGCACTCGAAGATCTGGGCAGCAAGCTGCAGGCGATTCTGGGTGAGAAGAAAGAAACCCGGATTTTCGTGCGCGGCGATGCGGCGATTGATTACGGCCAGGTGATGCGCGTCATCGGCGAGATTAACGGCGCCGGCTTCAGCAAAGTGGCCTTGCTGACCGATCAGCCCCCCGCCGCCCGCCGGCAGTGAGGCGCGGTGATCGCCGGGAAACGCAGTCTGACCTATTCGGCACTCGCCCATCTGGTCGGGTTTGTCATCGTGGTGTTTGGCTTTCCCAGCCTGCTCGATAACCCCGAGCCCGAGCCGTTTGTCATGAGTGTGGAAATTGTGCCGATTGGGGCGATGACCAACTTGCCCTCGCAGAATAAGCCGCTGACCAAAAAACTGGAGGCGCCCACCCCCACCACGCCCAAACCCATTACGCCAACGGTGAAAGAGGAGAAAAAAGCAGAACCAGTGGAGAAAAAAGACGAAGTACCCCTGCCCGAACCCGATAAACCGGCAGAAAAAAAGGAAGCGAAAAAAGAAGAACCGAAAAAATCCGAGGATCAGGACGAGTTTGAGGCAGTACTGAAATCGCTGAAAGAACAGGCCAATAAAAAGCCCGAGAAAAACGCGAAGGATGAAAAGACGGCGGAAGAAAATAAAACCCGCTCCGATAAACCTTACGACCCCAGCCTGCCCCTTTCCATTTCCGAGAAAGACGCAATTCGTGGCCAGTTTGTCAAATGCTGGCGCATGCCGGCGGGTGCGAAAAATGCCGAGAATCTCGCTGCGCGGGTGCGGGTAAAAGTAAGCCAGAGCGGGGAGGTAACCGAGGTGCGGCTCGTCACCAGCCAGCTTGCCCGCTACCGCACGGATAGTTTCTTCCGCGCCGCGGCCGACAGCGCCATACGCGCCGTATGGAAATGCAGTCCCTTGCAAAATCTGCCGACGGAGAAATTTGAAACCTGGCAGGATATGGAACTGAATTTCGACCCGCAGGAGCTGTTGTATTAACTCCCGATATGGTAAAAATGCGCCCGGATGGAATACAACTTCCGGTTACTTACTCTTGCCATTCCTGCGCCAATGTGTAGTATTTCACGTTAATATCAAAAACATGTTTCCTACCCCCTCTTTCGCACGGGAGACCTCAGGATGGATGATCTCATCAGCGAGTTTATTACCGAAACTTCAGAATCCCTTGCCGTGCTCGATCAGGAGCTCGTCAAGCTGGAACAGAACCCGAATGATAAAAATATCCTCGGGAATATTTTCCGTCTGGTGCATACAGTCAAAGGCACCTGCGGATTTTTAGGCCTGCCGCGGCTTGAATCGGTTGCCCATGCCGGGGAAAACGTGCTGGGCAAAATTCGCGACGGAGAGCTTCAGGTCACGCCGCTTGCCATTTCGTTAGTGCTGGAGGCGCTTGACCGCATCAAATCCATCATGGATGCGCTGGCCTCAAGCGGCAGCGAGCCTGTGGGGGATGACGGGTTGCTGATCGATCAGCTTAATGCCTTTGCGGAGGGAAAACTCGCCCCCCCGCCTGCTGCCACTGCTGTACCTGATCCTGCCCCGCCGCCAGCCCCCGCCAAGCCTGTGGCAAAACCGGCCAATGTGGCGATTTCAAATATGCTTTCACCCGATGAAATCCGCACGCAGTTGGGCGGCACAGTGGGGGCGGCCGAGCTTGACGCGCTGGAGCGCGCCTTTCGTGAGGCCAAAGCTCCGGACGGAACGGACTACACCAAAGCCTCAAGCGCCTTTGTGGAAGAAGTGGTGGCGGCCGCAGCGGCCGCACCCCCAGCGCCCCCGGCGGCCAAACCCGCTTTTTCCGAGCAGGTGAAGGAACAGGCGATTAAGCAGGGGCTTGATACGGAGGCCACAAAAGACGCCGGCAGTGGCGGCGTGGCTGGCCAGTCCATCCGCGTCAATCTCGAGGTTCTTGAAAATCTGATGCAGATGGTGGGAGAGCTGGTGCTCTCACGCAATCAGCTGATGCAGATCATGCGCAACCGCGATGACCGCGAGCTGAAAGGCCCGCTGCAGCAGCTCTCGCAGATCACCACCGAACTGCAAGACGGGGTGATGAAAACCCGTATGCAGCCCATCAGCAATGCCTGGGCGAAGTTTCCCCGCCTCATCCGCGATATGTCGCACGAGCTGGGTAAGAAAATTGAACTGAAAATGGTGGGGGAGAATACCGAGCTTGACCGCCAGCTGCTCGAGATGATCAAGGATCCGCTCACCCATATGGTGCGCAATTCCTGCGATCACGGGCTTGAGCCTGCGGCGGAGCGCAAGGCGGCAGGCAAGCCGGAAACCGGTACGGTGACGCTGTCGGCCTATCACGAGGGCGGGCATATTATTATTGAAATTGCGGATGACGGGCGCGGCATTCCGATTGAGCGGGTGCGCCGCAAAATCCTCGAGAACAGACTGGCAACGGAAGAAGATCTGGCAACCATGAGCCATGATCAAATCCTGCAGTTTATCTTCCGTGCAGGGTTTTCAACCGCAGAGAAAGTGACGAGTGTCTCCGGCCGTGGGGTGGGGATGGATGTGGTGCGTACCAATATTGAAAAAATCGGCGGCACGATTGATCTGAAATCCATTCAGGGCAAAGGCTCAACCTTTCACATCAAAATTCCTCTGACTCTGGCCATTGTCTCGGTGCTGCTGGTGGAGGCTGGCGGCCAGAGTTTCGGTCTGCCACAGCTGAATGTGATGGAGCTGGTGCGGGTGGATGCATCGTCCGAATTCACGATTGAATCCATCAATCAGTCCCGTATTCTGCGCCTGCGGGATAAGCTCCTGCCACTGGTAACGCTCACCGATCTGCTTGGCCTGCCCCCTGCTATCACCTCCCCTGCGGTGGCGGGAGAGGACGAGGATGCAGGTACGTATATCGTCGTCGCACGTGCGGGCGCGAGTGATTTCGGGGTGATTGTGGATGCGATTCATGATACGGAAGAAATCGTAGTCAAACCCGTGACCCACCTGCTTGATGCGGTCGATATTTATTCCGGCAATACCATTCTGGG
>CANHAG010000164.1 GCA_947458525.1 Rhodospirillaceae bacterium
ACGATTCCGGAGCTTTACCAGTTCACTGGCCAGGCCGGGCTTAACATTCTGCATCTGTTTTCGGACGATTTTTCGCTCAGCGGCGGGCTTTACCAGCCGGCTACGTATATTCGTGATGCTGGCGCACTCAAGCGCGCCCTAGCCCTGCCCCAGAAAGAACAGCAGCAGCTGGCGGAGTTACTGCACGGGAAAATCTATAAACATTCCTTTTACGCCTCCAAGCGCCCACTCAAAACGCCGGATCCGGAAAATCTTGATGTGATTCCGCTCTATAGTTTCGATATTTGTGATGGCCGGGAGGCAATTGCCGATATTATCCGCCAGGGGGAGGAAAACTCGATGGTCAAGATCAACGTTTCCGTGACGGGTATGAATATCCTGCTTGCTAAGACAGATCATCTTGAATCCATCGTGCGGCTGATTGACGGAAAACGCAGCCTGCGCGAGATTTTCCGCCAGATTATGGATGCGCCTGCTCACCGTAAATCTAAGCCCAATTTCCAAAGCCTGATCTACGAGTTCAAGGCGCTCTACCACGCCTTCCACCATTTCAACTGGATGTATTTGCGCGAGAAAGGCTCGTCGGTTCTGCTCTATCCCGATGAGATGCAAAAACGCGTGCCCGTTTCTGACGTTTGAAATCAAAACACTGAACAGATGGCTAAGTGACCGGATATTTCACCGAAACAGACCATGCAAAATCAATGCTCGATGATCATGCCAGGCGGGTGTATGATCTGGTGGGGTCACCTGAAATTGAGCAGAATCCGGACGGGATTGATCTTGGCGGCCCTTTCATGGAGGGGTTGCGCGCATTCGGCCAGCTCTCGCGCGAGCAGATGCTGGATCAGCAAAGCATGTCATTCGTTAAGGCCACCGAGATGCTGAAAGAGAAAATGAATTCAGCCATGGGATTTGTCTGGATGATAACCGATAGCAATCGGCGCGAAGACCAGATTGCAGCAGGCCGCGGCTGGGTGCGGATGAACCTTAAAGCCTCCGCCCTTGGGGTGGATATGAACCCGCATAGTCAGGCATTGCAGGAGTTTGCCGAAATGCGCGAGTTATTTGTTGATCTTGATCAGCTATTACAGGTAAAATCGCCACAGCGGCTACAGATGTTTGGCCGTATTGGTTATGGCCCGGCGGTGGATGCCTCTCCCCGCTGGCCGATTGAGCGCAAGATCATCTCTTGATTAGTGGTGAATGAGATTCGTCACGCATAACCGCACGTCTGCCAAGCGATCTTGCGAGGGCGTTTCAGCTTTTTGTGGAAGTGCATATCACGCACATGCTCACCACAAATGAGTTGATGCGCGTGATGCCCCACCAGTTGACGCTTTCGCAGTTTGGGGTGCTGAGCCATTTCAGCCGTCATCAGAATCTATCACTCAGCATCGTGGAACTGGCGCGTATCTTTCAGGTAAGCAAAGCCAGCATGGGAGAAACCCTAGATAAGCTCGCACGCAAGGGCTTTGTAAAAATTATTCCAATCCTAAAGATCGGCGTGGAAAAATCGTTTCCATCACCCCCAAAGGCGCCGCGGCCAGAAAAGAGGGGGAAAAATCGATATACCCGGTCATTACCCAGATGATGAAGTCGATCAGTCCCGCACAGTTTGATGGTGCCTATCAGGCATTGCGTCCCATCCGCGTATGGCTGGATGAGCGCCGCAGGCCTCAGGCTGCAAAATAGAGGCTTTCTTGTGACTACACTCTCCGGGTACCAAAATAATTATTGACGCCAACGGAGGAGCATGGTGAAACATGCGGCCTTTGCGCATCGCCATACGACCCCTTCGTCTAGCGGTTAGGACATTACCCTTTCACGGTAAGAACACGGGTTCGATTCCCGTAGGGGTCGCCAGGCTGGTCACCAGCCAACATTCTCAAAGATAGCCACGTGGAATGCTGGAGCATCACAGCGGCGGCAGCCGCACATTCAGTGCCTTGGCAAGGCGATCCGCCTCACCGTAATAGGCCACCCGGCGCAGGAAACGGGGCATGATGCCGCTCCAGCGGAATTCGCCCAGTAGCTTGCCCTCACTATCCTCGCCCTTGCTCTGGAATGTGAACAGATCCTGCATGGTGATGATATCGCTTTCCATGCCCACCACTTCCGAGACATGGGTGATGCGGCGGTGACCGTCGCGCATGCGGCTGATCTGAACCACCAGATGTATGGCAGACGCTATCTGCGCGCGAATACCGGCGCTGGGCAGGCTGAGATTGGCCATGTTCATCATATTCTCAACCCGCACAATCGCATCGCGCGGGTGATTGGCGTGCACCGAAGTAAGCGACCCCTCATGGCCTGTATTCATGGCCTGCATCATGTCAAACGCCTCCGCACCGCGCACCTCGCCCACAATAATCCGGTCAGGTCGCATTCTGAGAGCATTTTTCACCAGATCGCGAATGGTTACTTCCTCCTCGCGGTGGCGACCAAAGCTGACAGGCTTGCTCTCCAGCCGCACCACATGGGGCTGTTGCAGCTTCAGCTCAGCGGCATCTTCAATCGTCACGATGCGTTCGGTGGGTTCAATATGCTGGGAAATGGCATTGAGCAGGGTAGTTTTCCCTGACCCCGTACCGCCTGAAACAATAATATTGAGTCGGCACTTGCCCACTACTTTCAGGAATTCCCCCAGTGCCGCAGAGAGATTTTCCTGTCCGACCATACGGTCAATCGTGATCAGGGTTTTGCTGAATTTGCGGATGGAGATCATGGTGCCATCCACCGACAGGGGTGGCGCAATGATGTTAACACGGCTGCCATCAGGCAGGCGGGCGTCCATCAGCGGGCGCTGGGGATTGATGGAGCGGCCAATCCGTTCAGTGATTTCTTCGGCCAGCTTGAACACCTCTTCGTCATTTTCAAACTGCACGGCCGCTTTTTCGAGCCTTCCAAGCCGCTCAATATACACGCTGCGATCGCTGTTGATGAGGATGTCATTGACTTCCTCCGCCTCGAGCAGTGGCCTGAGCGGCGCAAGCCGCTCCACCGCCTGCAGCAGGCGCGTGGAATGCTGCGCGGTCGTATGTGCAGGATCACCCTGCGAATCCACCCCAAGCGCCCGTCTGAGAAGCTCCAGTTGCGTTTCCAGGATTTTCAGTCGCTGTTCGATTACAGGATCATGGGTCATGGCGTTTTTGCTTTCTGCGAATGACGGAGGAAGGAATATGCATCGCCTCACGGTATTTGGTGACGGTGCGGCGCGCAACATCGATATTACGATCTTTGAGTTTTTTCACAATCTGATCGTCGGAGAGAATTTTTTTTGGGTCTTCCCCGTCCACCAGTTCACGGATGTAATACATCACCGTTTTACTCGAAAAATCCTCGCCGCCAGAGGATCCGCTGCTGATGGCGGAGGTAAAGAAATACTTCATCTCAAGCGTGCCGCGCGGGGTGGCGATGAACTTGCTCGTTGTGACCCGGCTGATGGTGGATTCATGCATACCAATCGCCGCGGCAATATCTTTCAGCACCAGTGGTTTTAAGAAACGGATGCCGTGCAGCAAAAACATTTCCTGCTGTTTTACAATTTCCTGCGCCACTTTGAGAATGGTCTGGGCGCGCTGGTCGAGCGCTTTTAACAGCCAGTTGGCGTGTGCCATCTGGTCGTTCAGGTATTTCTTCGTTTCTTTTGCCGCGCGCCCATGTACTTCGCCCGCATACTGGCGGTTGACGAGCAATCGCGGCAGCGCCTCGCCGTTCAGTTCCACAAGCCACACACCCCCGCGCCCGCGCCGCACCAGCACATCGGGAATCACGGCGGCGGCCGCATCATGCATGAAACCGCTGGCCGGTTTGGGGTTGCAGCGTTTAAGGTCGGCGAGCATCTGGATGAAATCTTCTTCATCCACCCCGCAGAGTTTGCGCAAACCCAGAATATCTCCCTTGGCCATGAGATCGATATTCTGCAGCATGGCTTCCATCACCGGGTCGAGCCGGTTGCTCTCGCGCAGCTGAATGGTGAGGCACTCGGTCAGCGAACGCGCAAAAATCCCCGGCGGGTCGAGGCGCTGCAGCTTCGCGATCACGGCCTCTAGGTCATGTTCTTCTGCCCCAAGTTCTGCCGCCAGCTGGCTGGTATCTTCCCGCAGATAGCCGCTGTCATCAAGCAGGTCTACCAGCCTGCCGGCAAGTAACCGCTCGGCTGGATCGGTGAAATCAACCGCAATCTGCTCAAGGAGATGCTCGCCCAGCGAACGCTCCGAAGTGAGGGTGGATTCAAGATTCGCCCCCTCTTC
>CANHAG010000165.1 GCA_947458525.1 Rhodospirillaceae bacterium
GTTTCCAGCGCGCCGTGGTCTATGTATTCTCGCACTCCGCCGAAGGGGCGATGGGCGTCATCATCAACCAGCCGATTGAGCGGGTGCATTTTTCCGCACTGGTAGAGGGGATGAAACTTCCTGAAGGCGCGGAGAATCAGGAAATACCCATTTATTTCGGCGGGCCGGTGGATCGCAATCGCGGCTTCATCATCCATTCAGCGGAAGGTGTGGGCGAGGCTGCGGCCGCCACGCCGGAAGTGGCCGTCACCGCCTCAAGCGCCATGCTGAATGATATTCTGCTGGGTAAAGGCCCGCGTAAGGCGGCGCTCATCATCGGCTATGCCGGCTGGTCGCCCGGCCAGCTCGAGCAGGAGATTGAGCAGAATAGCTGGATCGCCGCGCCCGCCTCGCGCGAACTCATTTTCGAGACGGAAGACGATCTCAAATGGGGCATGGCCAGCAAATCCCTCGGTGTGGATATGGCGTTTTTCTCTACCACCGTCGGGCATGCGTAAAACTAACGCCCATTGGTACATGTGGGTTTGAGGGCGTCATTTGCCGCTCTTTTAGCCCAATCTTGAATTTCCCCAATCATTACCGACGCTGTTGGAGGCCCACCTTGTCTTAATCGTTGCGGGTCGACGACGACAGACCCCAATCCCGCGCTCGGGGATAACTGCATAAATCCATAGATTGCCACACCAACAACCTTAACCGCCTGTTCTTCTCCATACCCCCGCTCCTGAAGCAATTGTGCGTAATGACAGGCAATCTGGGCATTAACTCCAAGGATATAGTCTCTTACTCTTGTACTGCTTGCTTGGGTCATTCTATCCCAGTGTTGGCATAGCAAATATTCGTCAATCATAGCTTTCACCAGCGGCATGATGGCCCGGTCGTAAACTGACACATGGCCTTTATTGGGTAACCTATCCTCTCTGACGCTAGAAAAAATTTTTTCCCGCACCCGTTCTTTCAGCGATAAATGATGCGGTGCATGGCCTGTTCCAGATCGTTCCTCCCATATCTTGCGGATAGTATTTTCTGTGTTTTCTGGCAGGAACAAATCTTCCTCTTTCACCTCATCCGGCAAGAGCGCCTCTTTAAACCCCTCCACCAGCTGTAGTTGCCGCTTGCGAATCGCATCACTCGTCATAATCATTTCCCTTGTTACATTTGGGGAAATTATGACTGAATTTAAGGGGGTTCCTGTACTATCATGATCTTTGGTCATCCCTCAAAATATCAAGATTTGCGCGGTTTGTGTTTTACAATTTGATGACAGTTTGGTAACCCCCGATTCCACATGGCGAAATCCTTTCAAGACATTATCCTCACGCTACAGAATTTCTGGGCAAATCAGGGCTGCGTGCTGCTGCAGCCTTATGATATGGAAATGGGCGCGGGCACGTTTCACCCGGCCACCACCTTGCGCGCGCTTGGGCCCAAACCCTGGAACTGCGCTTACGTTCAGCCCAGCCGCCGCCCGAAGGACGGGCGCTACGGCGAAAACCCCAATCGCCTCGGGCATTATTACCAGTATCAGGTCATCCTCAAACCCTCGCCCGATAACATCCAGCAGCTTTACCTTGAAAGCCTCTATGCGCTTGGGATTGACCCGGCGCTGCATGACATACGCTTTGTGGAGGACGACTGGGAATCGCCCACACTCGGCGCCTGGGGTCTGGGTTGGGAAGTCTGGTGCGACGGCATGGAAGTGACCCAGTTCACCTATTTCCAGCAGGTTGGCGGCATTGCCTGCGACCCCATCTCCGGCGAGCTGACTTACGGCCTCGAACGCCTCGCCATGTATATTCAGGGCGTTGAGAATGTGTATGATCTGGCGTGGAATCGAATTGTCGATGGGACGATGGGACGAAATGACGAAAAAGATTCGTCAACTCATCAATTCGCCAACTCGTCAATTCGTTCATCGTCAACTCGTCAATTCGCCAACTCGTCAACTCCCGCCTTCACCTACGGCGATGTCTATCTCGAAAACGAACAGCAATTCTCGGCCTACCATCTTGAGCACGCCGATACCGCGCAGCTTCTCGCCCATTTCAAAGATGCGGAAGCCGAATGTCAGGCGCTCCTCGCCAGAAACCTGCCCCTGCCCGCTTACGACCAGTGCATCAAAGCCTCGCACCGCTTCAACATTCTCGATGCGCGCGGAGTGATTGGTGTCACCGAACGCGCCGCCTATATCGCCCGCGTGCGCGCACTCGCCAAAGCCTGCTGCGAAGCATGGGTCAAAACACAGGAGGTCGCGTGAACAATTTTAACGTCACCACCATCAATGCCTTCACCAATTCGGCTGAACTTAGGGGTAATCCAGCGGGTGTGTGTTTGCTTAATGCGTTCCCCGAAAATGCGGTGATGCAGAAAATTGCGCTGCTCATGAGGCATGCCGAAACCGCTTTTCTCGTTAAAAATGCTGAAAACTCTTATGCGCTGCGTTGGTTCACCCCAACGACCGAAGTTCCGCTCTGTGGCCATGCCACCCTTGCAGCTGCGCATTTTCTGCGTGAATCTAAACAAGTGGATGGCATTGCGCCGGTACAGTTTACTACGAAATCTGGCATATTGGATGCACGTTATAATAATGGCTCCATCAGCATCACTCTGCCCGCTACCCCGGGAGAAGATGCCGACATAACGCCCGCGCTTGCCGCATGTTTAGGGGTGCCCATCACGTCCTGCAAACGAAGTGACGCCAGCTATCTCGTCGAGGTGGCGGATATGAAAACTCTACGTGATTGCAAGCCGAATCTTAAAGCTATTGCGAAACTCGATTCAGAGGATTTAATTGTTACCGCAGCGGGCGAAAATGGCTACGATTACGCCTATCGCTGCTTCTGTCCGCAAGTGGGAATCGATGAAGATCAGGTGACAGGATCAGCCAACTGTATTCTTGCTCCCTATTGGGGAGATAAGCTTCATCGCACGTCAATGAAGGCGCTGCAAGCTTCAACAAATGGTGGCGAGCTGAATATTGTTCTGAATGGCAATAATGTAGAAGTTGGTGGTCGGGCGCTGACAATTAGAACCGCTACTGTTGATTTGACAAAGAATCAAAACAACACGAGGGCTGTCTAATGTACCTCTCTCTTCTCAAATGCAAGCTGCATGGCGCGGTGGTGACCGACGCCAATTTGAACTACGAAGGCTCGATTGGTATTTCGCGTGATCTCATGGATAAGGCAGGGCTCGTGCCGCATGAGAAAGTGGATGTGCTAAATTTCCGCAATGGCGCGCGGCTCACGACTTACGTCATCGAATACCCGGCAAAATCGGGGCAGATTGTGATGAACGGCCCGGCCGCGCATCTGGTGACGAAGGGCGACCGGATTATTATCTGCGCGTATGCGTCGATGCCCCCTAAAAAAGCGCGCAAATATTCGCCCACCATTGTGATTCTGAGCGCAAAAAATACCGTGAAACCGGGGCGTGATAAAACCATGATCGACCCCAAGCGGGGGCTCAAAAAAACCGTCAGGAAAAAACCCGCTAAACGGAAGGCTAAAAAATAATGCCCAGCCTGCTGCTCGAATTATTTTCGGAGGAAATCCCGGCGCGCATGCAGCGCGGCGCGGGCGAGCAGTTGGTGCGGCTGGTGACCCGGGGGCTCGAAAAATCCGGCCTGCCGCATGGCGCCATGCGCGCCTATGTTTCCCCGCGCCATCTGGCGGTGATGGTGGAGGGTTTGCCCGCACACCAGCCAGATGTAACGGAAGAAAAAAAAGGCCCGCGTGTGGGCGCACCAGAACAGGCCATTCAAGGCTTTCTGCAATCGAGCGGCGTGACACTCGCCGACTGCGAACAGCGCGCCATCGGCAAGGACACGTACTATTTCGCCACCATCACCCGTAAAGGGCGCGCGACGGGCGAGGTTGCAAAAGAAATTCTAGAAGAAGCGCTGCAACATTTTGTCTGGCCAAAATCCATGCGCTGGGGTGCCCATAAAATGCACTGGGTGCGGCCACTGCACCGCATTCTCTGTCTGCTCGATGACGCGGTGATTCCCGTCTCCTTTGGCCATCTGACCGCAGGCAATATCACCGAAGGCCACCGTTTTCTGGCGCCTGCGCCCATCACCCTCCCCCATGCGAAGGATTATGTTGCTGCACTGCAACAGGCGAAGGTGATGGTGGATGCGGACGCGCGCAAAGCCAGCATTCGTGAAAGCCTAGCCGCTGCCGCAACTCAGCATAAACTGACGCTCAGGGAAGATGAAACGCTGCTTGA
>CANHAG010000166.1 GCA_947458525.1 Rhodospirillaceae bacterium
TGATTTTTTCATTGAGCTCTACCCCTCATATATCGGCAGATAGACGGTGAAATTCGAGCCTTCGCCGACCACGGAATCAATGGTAATCGCCCCGCGGTGGCGCTGGATGATGCCTTTGACAATCGCCAGCCCAAGCCCCGTGCCGCCCACCTGACGCGTGCGGGCGGAATCGACCCGGTAAAACCGCTCCATCAGCCGTGGCAGATGCTGTTTGGGAATCCCTTCGCCCTGATCTTTTACGCAAAGCATCACCACGCGCGTGAGGTTGCGCATATTGAGATCCTGCGGAAGCTCCGTGGTGATGCGGGTCGTCACCGTCACTTCCGAGTCGGGGTAGCCATATTTAATCGCATTGCTGATGAGGTTATGCACCACCTGCGCCAGCTCGCCCGCCTCGCCCTTCACGGTGGGCAGGTTTTCATGCAGGCTCAGGGTCAGGCGCATATTTTTGGCAAGCGCCACATGTTTCAGATGCTCGGCGGCGGCGCGGATCACCTTATTCAGCTCCACCGGATCGGTCGGCACGCTATGGGCGTTCATCTCAATTTTCGATAGCGACAGCAGATCATCAATCAGCTGCTTCATGCGGTCGGCCTGCTCAAGCATGATCTGTAAAAATTCCTCGCGCGCTTTTTCGTCGTCCTTCGCCGGGCCTTGCAGTGTCTCAATAAAGCCCTTAATACTTGAGAGCGGTGTGCGGATTTCATGACTGGCATTGGCGACGAAATCCGCGCGCATCTGCTCCACCGATTTTAACTCCGTAATATCATTCATGGTAATGACGGTGGTAATGCCCCCGGCCGAAGGCACCGGAAACCGCTCGATAATGGCGAGGAAATCCCGCACCATCGGTTCTTCAATACGAAACTCGATCTCGCGGCCTTTCAAATCCTGAATGACGGAAGTCACCGCGTCCGTCAGATACCGGCTGGGGATGACATCTCCCAGATATTTCTGCGCCAGATTCTGGCCAAAAATCGCCCGCGCCGCGCGGTTGGTGCGCACGATTTTCTGCGCGTCATTCACCATGATGAGAATATCGGGCAGGGTATCTACCAGAATCTCGCGCTCGGTAATGATGGTTTCCATCTGCTTCTTTTTCGCTTCATAGCTTGATTGCAGTTTTTTCAGCGCCTCAGAAAGATCTGCCGCCAGCCCGATGAAGCTGAGCTCGGGCGCGGTCAGGCGCTTATCCTGCGCCAGCTCGTTGACGTAATGGGTGAGGCTTGAGACGTTAGCAAGAAAGGGGTAAGTCAGTAGCGCAAGCGCCAGAACAATCACCACCCCGGCATAGAGCATCTGGGTCAGGGTGAGGTAGCCCATCACCATGTAAAGCCCAAGCACAAGGATGGCCGGGCTCGAGACAACAAGCACCGTCTTGGTCAGGGTGGCGAGGGGAACAAAGGATTTACCAGAAGCCATGGGCAAGCTTTAGCGCAGCGAAAGGGCGCTTACAACCCGAAACCGGGTGGATGGTGAATGTGCTGGCGGTGATTATTTACTGGCCTCGCTTAGAAATCCCGCTAGATTCCGCGGTGATGGTGGTCAGAATTCATACGGTGGCGTTTGAAGGGGTGGAGGCTCTGCCGGTGGAGGTGCAGGTGCATATCGGCCCCGGCCTGCCTGCCTTTACCATTGTCGGGCTGCCAGATAAAACGGTGGCCGAATCGCGCGAGCGCGTGCGCGCAGCGATTCAATCGATGGGCATTGCCATTCCGGCCAAACGTATTCTCATCAATCTCTCCCCGGCCGATATCGCCAAGGAAGGCTCGCATTTTGATGCGCCGATTGCCCTTGGCCTGCTCACTGCCCTTGGCATGCTGCCTGATGATGCGCTTGGCGATATGCTGGCGGTAGGTGAGCTGGCGCTGGATGGTAAATTGCTTCCCGTTGCCGGCGTGCTGCCCGCCGCAATCGCCGCTGAAGCGCAGGGGCGTGGCCTTGTCTGCCCCGAGGCGAACGGGCCGGAGGCCGCCTTTGCCGGTATCTCGCGTGAGGTGCTGGCGCCCGCATCGCTGCTCGCGCTCATGAACCATATCAAAGGCCAGCAGATTCTTTCTGCCCCCGCCCCATACTTTCTGCGCAGCGATATGAAGGGGCCAGATTTAAGTGAAGTGCGCGGGCAGGATATTCCCAAGCGCGCCCTCGAAATTACCGCAGCGGGCGGCCATAATCTTCTTATGATTGGCCCCCCGGGATCGGGCAAATCCATGCTTGCTTCCTGCCTGCCCGCACTGCTTCCGCCCATGACGCCTGAGGAAATGCTGGAAGTGAATCTCATTGCATCGGTGGCTGGCAACCTGATTAAAAGCGGATTTTCAGGCGCGCGACCATTTCGTGATCCGCACCATTCAAGCTCCATGGCGGCGATGGTGGGTGGCGGCAGGCGCGCGTTGCCGGGCGAAATTTCTCTCGCCCACCGGGGCGTATTGTTTCTGGATGAGCTTCCCGAATATCCGCGCGGGGTGCTTGAATCCCTTCGCCAGCCGCTTGAGACGGGCACGGTGAGTATCGCCCGCGCCGAGATGCATGTGACCTATCCTGCGCGCTTCCAGCTCATTGCGGCGATGAATCCCTGCCGCTGCGGCTATCTTGAAGATGCCAGCCGCGCCTGCGGTAAAGCCCCGCGCTGCGCGGTGGATTATCAGGCGCGTATTTCCGGCCCCCTGCTCGACCGAATCGACCTGCATGTGGAAGTAGGTGCGGTTGAAACCCTCGCCATGCTTGCCCCCGCACGGGCGGAAACGAGCGCGGCAGTTGCCGCCCGCGTGGCGGCAGCGCGGTCACGCCAGCAGGAGCGCTACGCGGCGCGTGGGGTGCCCGCCCGCACCAATGCGGAAATCAGCGGTGATTTGCTGCACGAGGTCACGGCGCTTGATGCGGCCGCCCAGAAATTGCTGGAAGATGCCACCCACCGGCTCAAGCTTTCCATGCGCGGCCTGACCCGGGTGCTGCGCGTCGCCCGCACCATTGCCGACCTTGCCGGGCAGGAATCGGTGGGTCACCTGCACCTGGCCGAAGCCCTCTCCTACCGCCAGCAACCGCAAGGCAAATGGCTCGAGGTAGCGTGACTGGGCATAAGAAAAATCCGCTTGCTAATACCAGAGTATTATACTAGGTTATTTCCTGCGAGCCGGGCCCCTCTGGTGCTTCATGGTGAAGCATGATGTCGGATCGCATCGGGAAATTCCCGGTGCACCCGTCACGCATCGGAATTTCCTCTAACGATCACTTGATGGAGGAAATCTATGACACTTAAACTCTTCAAACTTTTCAAGTCGCTGCTGAATAAATCCGCGCGCGTACAGCTTGAGATCGACGCGGAGACCAGCAAGAAATATCCGGACTGGATGCGCGTGGTCATGCTCAAGAAACAGCGCCTGTTGATTAAAGACAGGATTCACCGGCTGCGTCTGCAGATGCGCACCCGCCGCGACGCGCGCCGGACGGCGCGCCGGGCGCGGTTGGCCAGGCAATATTGATGGTTAATATCATTTTACTACTATCATAAGGGCTGATCGCCCAGCCTCTCCCCCGAGTGGGGGAGGGGCGCGTTTGTTTTTACCCACAGCAATGTGACCCAGTCGCCCTGCTGCAGGCGGTGGGTGAGATCAAGCCCGAGCCCTGCATACGCATCAATCAGCTGTTCCTGCTGCCAAAGAAGAATGCCGCTGATCATCAGAATACCCTCCTGCGCCAGTGCCGCTACCGCATCCGCCGCGAGCGACAGGAGAGGCTCAGCCAGAATATTCATCATGATCAGGTCATAAGGTGCATGGGTAGCAAGGGTGGGGTGGCGGAAACTATTTGCATGCACCGGCAGAATCTGCGGCTGCTGATTGGTGGCGGCATTTTCGGCAATCGCTGCGACCGCGTCTTGCGCGCTATCTGCGGCAAGGATCGTCGCATCAGGGAATTTCTGCGCGGCGCGCAAGCTGAGAATCCCCGAACCTGCCCCCATATCGCAGATGCGGTGCGGGTGGAATTGGCCCGCATCCAGCGCCTCCAGTGCCATCAGCATCATGGCGGTGGTGGGGTGACGGCCATCACCAAATGCAGCGGCACCAGCGGCGATATCGATGCTTTCGGTCATGGCTTGCTCCTCAAGTTTATACTCACGTGAGTAGTTTATTACACAAGTGAGTAGCAAAA
>CANHAG010000167.1 GCA_947458525.1 Rhodospirillaceae bacterium
AACTTCCTGAATGCCTACAACTTCGCCAAACGGCTCAAAACCCTGCAAGGACTCACACCCTATGAATGCATCATCCAATGCTGGCAAAATCAACCTGAACGCTTTATCGTCAATCCAGCCCATCACAAAGTGGGACTAAACACCTAGGCGCCCCCCGAGCCATTGTTTTCATTCTAGGCACTTGTCGCGCCTATGGCGACAGTATTGCTATTTATTGCGACAAATGATAGGGTAAAAAAAGGAGCAGGGGTATGTCTGACCGTATTAATGCACGTTTATCGCAGCCTCTGGCCGAGTTTGTGGCGCGCATGGTGGGAGAAGCCGGCCTATATGAAACACCCAGCGAATATATACGCGACCTGATCCGCCGTGACATGGAACGGCGCGACAGGCATCTGGCCGAAGATGCAATTCTTACCGGTTATCGTGACCTTGCCGCAGGCCGCGTGTTTGTTTCAAGCGGGAACTTCAAGGACGATATGGCGTCACTTGATGGCAAAGAGGCAGATGGTTGGCAATGAAGCCAGCTTTTTACCTCACCCGCCGCGCGGCATATGATCTGCGCGAGATTCATGCATATTCAAGCCGCAAGTGGGGAGAACAAACCGCCAGCCAATATGTATCAGATCTCTACGCCGCCTTTGCTGCCGCCGCAGCAAATCCTGAGTCTGGCGTATTGCGCCAGCATCGCAGCACCCCTTTTCTGATGGTTTCTGCCCGAAACCATTTTGTTATTTTTGAGCGCCTTGAAACCGGTATCGTCATATTGACCCTGTTGCATCAGACGCGCGATATAGAGAAATGGATTGCGCATCTCACCCCGGACTTCTTACGGGAAGTGAGCGCACTGCGCGCGCGGGACTGAACTTCCTATCTGGCACGTTGCTTGCTGGCACGGGGCTTGCAAAGCTTCTGGCCTATGGCCATTGAAACGATCACCCAGAAGGCTACGCCCCTGCAGCTGACCATCCGCCCCGAGCCGGGCTGGGGGAAGGGCGCGCCCTCTGCTATTGACTCTGGTCTTTCTTACACCCCCTCACGCGCAATGCGTAAGCCTGAGGTGGCGGAAGCCGAAGGCTTTACGGAATATGATCTGCTCGATCTCATCAATCCGCTGCAGCATATTCCCTTTATCTCGACCCTTTACCGCGAGATGACGGGCGACAGCATCCGGCCTGAGGCACGGCTTGCCGGAGGGGTGGCGCTGGGCGGGGTGCTCGGGTTTGTTTCTAACCTTGCAGATCTGGTGTTTGAACAGGCTACCGGTAAAGATATCGGAACAACTATCGTGGCGTCGCTTGTGGGTGACGCGCCTGAGGAGGCGCAGCTGGCGGATGCGGGTGCTGGGGAAGCAACGCCAGAAGGCGATCTTCCCGCCCCTGCCTCAGCACCTAACCAGATGGCCAGCAGTCTCGCATTACCACCCGCTGTGCCCAGCCATGCTAATCTTGCGGCGCTTTCGGCCATGGATAGCCAGATTCTGGAGCTTTATGGGCAGTCAAGCCCGAAAGCGGCCGCAAAAGCCTATGAGCAAACGAGCATGATGGCGTATCTCGCCGCAGCGCGGTAATTCGTAATTCGTTATTCAGGTAAAAACTGTCACCCCGTCGAATCACGGGGTCTGCGCGTTTTTTCAGTACGTCTCTCGGATCCCGGCATGCGCCGGGATGACCTACAGCGAGGAGGTGTAAGCGGTGTATCAATTCGAATCATCGAATGACGAATCACCCTTCACCCACGCTCGCCAAACAATGCCGTACCAATCCGCACCATGGTGGCACCCTCAGCGATCGCTTCCTCATAATCGCCACTCATGCCCATACTCAGTTCTCTCAGCCCGTGCCCGGCCGCTAATTGCCTGAGCAATATAAAATGCGGCGCAGGCGGCTCGTGTTGCGGCGGAATACACATCAGCCCCGCAATGGGCAGGCCCTTCTTCTGGCAGTAATCAAGTAACGCAGACAGGTCTTCCGGCAGCACCCCGCCCTTTTGCGGCTCGCGGCCGGTATTGACCTGAATGAGGAATCTGCGTGGCAGGTGAGGCGTAGCGGTTTGGTTATTCCCCGGCGCATGCTGTTCTTCACGCATCACGCACCACGTACCACGCGCCACCTCTTTCATAATCGCATCCACCAGCCCCGGCCTATCAACCGTGTGAATGACCTCAAACAGCGCGAGTGCCTCTTTCACCTTATTGGTCTGCAAGCTGCCGATGAGATGCAGCCTGATCTGCGGATATTTCGCCTTGAGCGCCGGATATTTCGCCCGCGCTTCCTGCACCTTATTCTCGCCAAAATCCGTCACCCCCAGCCGGATCGCCTCTTCAATCACCTCCGCCGGGTGGCTTTTGGTCACGGCGATGAGGGTGGGGGTGGAGGCCGGACGCCATGGCTCACTGCAAGATTCCCCCCTTCCACCTTCGCTGAAGCTATGGCGGACAAGCCTGCTCCCCCCGCTTGCGGGGGGAGTGTTTTTTATGAGAGCCTGGCTTCGCGCAGTGCCAAGCGTTATATCCCCCCCGCTTGCGGCGGCTGTGTGTGGGGGATAACCTTCACGCATTGACCGCGACACGGCATTTCGCACCGCCTTCAACCGCGCCTCAAGCTTCCCTGCACTGCCACCGGTTTTCATCATGCTTCCACGTATAAACCCGCCCCGATTGTTATTCCCGTGCAGGCGGGAATCCTGCGCGGCGCGGACGCACTGCAAAAACGCTTACATACTGAATCCCAGCCGGAATTTACCCCTGCGGAGGCGTAGTCGGAGAGGAACCCAAGAACGTAATTCATAATAAATCCAATAACATAAACAAAACTGTGCTGCAAGTGCCACCCTGACTGTGGCTTTGTGGCAAAACTGCAACAGGCGGGCTATAAAAACCCCTCCCCCCCTAAAAAAAGCTTACGCGAGGTTGCTTGTGGCAGGGCGCTTCCATAGAAAAGCGGCGTGGAGCACAGGGCTTGCCTTCGTGCACCTTGTGTTCACAGGTAGTCTTTCGGTAATGACAGATTACTTGAGTGTTTAACTAGAAAAAGGACGAACTCGTATGAAAAAGATTCTTCTTGGTACGACGGGTCTGATCGGCGCGGCATTGCTGGCAACAGCTGCTAACGCTGAGACGCCCAAAGTAACCCTCGGTGGTTTTGCCGACTTCCAGGCCGGCTACACCAGCGATGATTTTGATAATAACCAGAATGCCATCGGCTTCCGTAATGACAACACCGTATCGGTGCGTGTTGACGGTAAGACGAATGGCGGTCTCGGCTACGGTGCCGTGATTGACCTCGAAGCAGACGCTACGACCGATGCTGACAATCAAGGTGTCAATGCTTCCCGTACCTTCACCTACCTCAGCGGTAACTGGGGTCGTGCAGAAATGGGCAGCGTTGAGAGCTCGGCCGCTACGATGCGTGTGGATGCTTCCACCCTCGCAGTTGCTACCGGTGGTATCAACGGCGCGTGGACCTACTTCATCAACCCGGGCGCTAACTCCGGTGCTGCTGGTAGCGCAAACGGCGTGACCAATGGTGTTAACTTCATCAGCACCTCAAAACTCGCTGCTGAGCATGGTTACACCAACCAGTTTGGTGATGAGACCTTCTATAATGCTACCAAGCTGAATTACTACTCGCCCAAAATTTCAGGTTTCCAGGTTGGCGCAAGCTATACCCCGAACCTGAATGGCCGTGGTCAGGATCTTGGTCGTCAGGATTCTTTCGCAGCTGCTGATGTTGATAGCTTCGATCAGAAAAACGTCTGGAACGCGGCTCTCAGCTATGACAACCAGTTCGAAAACGGTCTGCGTCTTGCAGCCGCTGCTACTGGTGAGTTCAGCTCTGCTGCAGATACGACCGACGGCACAAACGAACGCGAAGGCATCAAAGCCTGGAACGTGGGCGCACTGGCTGGTTTCCAGGGCTTCAGCGTTGCCGGTTCGTACGGTGACTGGGGTGATTCTGGTCAGCTGAAGAATGGTGCTCGTAGCGGTGATTCAACTTACTGGACTGTGGGTGGTGGCTATGAAGCCGGCCCGGTTGGTCTGTCTGTTACTTACCTGAACAGCACGATCGAAGAGTCCAACGTGACCTCCGGTTCGAATGATTTCAGCAACGTTGTGGTGGGTGCAGATTACAAACTTGCACCCGGCCT
>CANHAG010000168.1 GCA_947458525.1 Rhodospirillaceae bacterium
CGCGCGTTTGAGGGCACTATTAAACGTGGCCAGAAAATACGCATGATGAATGCAGGCACAACTCACACCATCGAGGGGCTGGGGTTTTTTACGCCTAAAAAAGTGAATGCCGAAATGCTGATGCCGGGCGAAGTCGGCTATATCCAAACCGGCATCAAGCAAGTGTCGGACTGTAATGTGGGCGATACGATTACAGATGAGAAAAACCTCGCCGCCAGCGCGCTGCCCGGGTTCAAACCCGTGCAGCCCGTGGTGTTCTGCGGGCTTTACCCCACAGAATCGGCCGATTTTGAGAATCTTAAAGACTCCCTCGCCAAGCTGCGGCTGAATGATGCAAGTTTCAGTTTCGAGACGGAAAGCTCAACTGCCCTTGGCTTTGGTTTCCGCTGCGGGTTTCTTGGCCTCCTCCATCTTGAAATCGTGCAGGAGCGGCTGGAGCGCGAGTTTGATCTTGATCTCATCACCACCGCGCCAAGCGTGGTGTACCGCCTGACCATGACGGATGGCAAAGTCATCGAACTGCATAACCCGGCGGATTTCCCAGAAGTCACCCGCATCACCAAAATGGAAGAGCCGTGGATTCACGCGACCATTTTCGTGCCGGATGAATATCTGGGCAACATTCTGGCGCTCTGCACCGAAAAACGCGGCGAACAGGTGAATCTTACCTATGTTGGCGCGCGCGCCATGCTGGAATATAAACTCCCCCTCAATGAAGTGGTGTTTGATTTTTACGACCGGCTTAAATCCGGCTCGCGCGGATATGCGAGTTTTGAGTATCATATGGATGGCTACCGCGAGAGCGACCTCGTTAAAGTCTCCATTCTCGTCAATACGGAACCGGTAGATGCGCTGGGGATGATCGTGCACCGCTCGCAGGCCGACCCGCGCGGGCGGGCGCTGTGCAAGCGGCTGAAAGAGCTGATCCCGCGGCATCTCTTCCAGATTGCCATTCAGGCGGCCATTGGCGGAAAAATCATCGCGCGCGAGACCATCTCTGCCATGCGCAAGGATGTGACGGCGAAATGTTACGGCGGCGACATCACCCGCAAGCGCAAACTGCTTGAGAAGCAGAAAAAAGGGAAAAAACGCATGCGTCAGGTGGGGAGTGTAGAAATACCCCAATCTGCCTTTATCGCCGCGCTCAAGATGAGCGATGAATCTTGAAGAGATCAATAGCCGCGCTGAATGGAGAAGGCGACGGTTTCGCTGAGCGCGTCGCGCGCTGAGGAGGCGGGGAGCTGCATGAGCGCCTGCTGGGCTTTCTCGCCATAACGCGCGGCGAGCGCGAGTGTATATTCCACCCCCTGGCTGCTGCGAATCAACTGCTGCGCGCGCGCGAGATCGCCAGCGCCAATAGTGTCAGCATGTTCCATGCAGTTCTCGAAGAAAGACCGCGCCTCTTGACTGCCCTCCCGGTAAGCGACCATGAGGGGCAGGGTCACTTTTCCGTCACGGAAATCATCGCCAATGGCTTTGCCGAGATCTTCTTCTCTGGCCTGATAATCCAGCGCATCATCCACCAGCTGGAAGGCAATGCCAAGCGCATCACCAAATTCCCGCAAGGCTGTGCGCATCTGAGGCTGCGCTCCCACCACTGCGCCAAGTTCGGCGGCAGCGGCAAAAAGCGCCGCAGTTTTTGCGCCGATAACTTCCAGATAGACTTCTTCAGTAATCGCCAGATCATGGCTGACCATGAGCTGTTTCACTTCACCTGCGGAAATGGTCGCAGCGGCATCGGAAAGAATGCTAAGCACATCCAGCGAGCCATCCGCCACCATCAGCTGAAAGGCGCGGCTTAAGAGAAAATCGCCGACAAGCACGCTCGTTTTATTTCCCCAAAGTGCGTTAGCCGTAGCCGCACCGCGGCGCAGGGCGCTGGCATCCACCACATCATCATGCAGCAAGGTGGCTGTGTGGATGAATTCCACACAGGCTGCAAGCCGTACATGGCGCGTGCCCTTATAGCCGCATAGCAGGGCAGAAGCGAGGGTGAGCGAAGGGCGGATGCGTTTGCCGCCCGCCGCAATCAGATGCGTGGCCAGATCGCTGATCAGCGTAATATCGCTTTTTACATGTTCGGTAATCAGCTGATTCACCCGCGCCATGTCGGGTTCGACCAGACGGCGCAGAGCTTCCATCGAAGCGGGGGCAGAGGGCGAAGCTGCGCGGGCAGTTGAGGGCATGGATTCTTGCTACATCCGCCCGTGCAAAGCGTCAAGCTGCGCCTTACGCGAAGATGGAGCCTGCAGCCCCGGCCTCGCCGCCCCTTGCCTCGCTTAAAGGCGCCAGAAAATGCTCGCGCCCTTCCTGAAAACTCACATAACCCTGCATGCCGGTCGTGCTCAGGCTTGTCTCAAAAATCTGGCGGATGCCTTGCGTGATATCGGCAGGTAAATGGCGGGCGGAGCGGATAATCAGATCAAATTCCTTTTTCATTTCGCGTTTTTTGATAAAGCCATCCAGCTGCAAATCTCCGAGCGAAGAAAGATCAAGATCAATGATAAAACGCTGCCCATCACTGGCGCCGCGCTTGCCGCCAGAGGCTTCGTCCTGCCGCAGATAGAGCCTGATCTGCTGCAGCTGCCCTTGCGTGAGGAAGGGGATGACAAGCCCCGTCCAGCCCTGGGTTTTGGGTTCAGTCATGGCTTGCTGCAGCTGTAAAAATTCACGCGCGAATTTATCAAGCGTTTCGGGTGCGCGCTCGGCAAGCAGGTCACGCGCGCGCCTGCCCAGCCACTCCCCCACATCGCCCTTTTTTACGGCAGCGAGGAAAAAGAGCATCTCGTTCGTAAGCTTCGCATGCGGCTTGGGGAGAATGCGCTCGGCAAGCGCAGCAGCGAGCGCCGGGTCAAGGGTGGAAAGGGTGGTGAAGACATTTTTCAAACTGCGCCAGTCAGTCGCAAGGCTGGTGAAATCACTCAGCGATTCCGGCAATAGCGGTGCCAGCGGCGCGGGCAGGGTGGCAGGCGTCTGCGGGGTGAGGGTAAGGGTCAGTTCCGTACCCACCGGCAGGGCTTGTGCGGTTTTGATGTAAAGCGTGCCGAGTGCGGTCTGCACGAAATTCCCGCTGCCCGGTTCATGACCAATCACTTCCGCTTTCAGGTTAGTAAAAAGATGCGGCGCCGGGGCGGATGGGGCGGCGGTGGCAGCAGAATAAGAAGCAGAAGGCATAATCGCGGGTGGAATTTTCCCTTGAGCTTCCTGCACGGCGATAAGGCGCGTTGCTTCCTCGCGTAGCCATGGCAAAACCTCAGTAGCGGTAGCGCCCGTAGAAACCGGCGCAAAAGGCTGCGGATAGGCCGATGCCAGATGCTGCGGCGTGGCTGGCATGGCGGGGGCAGTATATTGGTTGGCCGATAAAATTCCCGGCAATAAGGTGGCCGGGGGCGTAGTCGCTGGTGTAGTGGTTGTCCCTGTCGGTAACGCAGGAGCAGATGGTAGTTGAGATGTTTCTGCCAGTGACGCGGGCAGGGGAGCAGGCGCTACCGAAGGCACGGCAAGTCCGGGGGTGGTTGCGGCGGGCGCAGGCGCGGCAGGTGGGGCTGATAAAATTGGCACTGAAGGAATAACAGGCATATTGGATACTGCAGGCGGAGCCTGTGTGCCGGGGGCAATGGGCGCGGCTGGAACCGGTGATGGTAACGCCTGCGCGAAAGGCTGAGGAATAAGGGGTTGTGGATTCGTCTGGGCGATAGGTGCTGCCGGTGCGGGGGGATAGACGGCGGCGGTGATGGTAACGGTAAGCGGCGTCTCAGACGGGATGAGGTTCGCAATCTGGTTCCAGCGCGATTGCAACGCGGCGGGCAGAAGCTCGGCAATCTGTTTCGGCGCGGTCACGAGCAGCCCTTCCACACGCACCACTGATGCGGGCACCGCCGCTTCACCCGCCGCTGCCGCTGCCGGAGGGCGCAGCAGGAGCGCGCTGGTGAGGATGGTATCTTCCACCGGTAAGACGGCTTGTGCCTGCAGGGCATAATCGGCTGGGGTCAGCCCATCAATCGTGATGATTCTCGCAAGGCTCGGCTGGGTCGGGTCTACCCGCACCACCACATCGCTTCCGGTTTTCAGAAAAATTTCACTTTTTATCAGGATATCGCCAAGACTCGTGCGCAGAATGGGGTTCTGCTGCGCGTCGCGGTTC
>CANHAG010000169.1 GCA_947458525.1 Rhodospirillaceae bacterium
CTATCTGCTTACTGAAAGGGCGGCGTTTATCATCGCTGTTTTCCACCAGCGTATAGTTAAGGTCGAGCAAGATAATCATAGCACAAGTCCGGTTCGCTCGGAGAAAGCGCGTTTTGCGTCGATCACACGCCCCATCCGGCTTCCATCAGGATAGGGTAAGTCAAACTCAAACTCGAGTGCTGCGTTCAACTTTTTGTAATCAATCGGTTTCGGCCTCGCGCAAATGGCCTGCACGTTGCTGTTGCTCTCCGATACCTGGACGATCTCGAAAAACTCTTTGAATAGGCAATAGAACTCGTTCTGACTATGATACTTCTGCACCTTCGGGCTGCTGGTCATATCGCCCAGCGTGATGCCCGATTCATATTCGAGCAAAAAGGCACGCCCCGTCGATTGCCGTTCGTTCAGGGAATTGTAGCCTTTCAGCTGGCGAATGTTGATGTGGTTGATACTTGAGGCCACCGCGTAGAGTTTCGTTTGCGGCGAACAGAGCGCGGCGCACAGGCAAATGATGTGCTTGCGATCTTCCTCAAACGGCACGCTATTCAGCACGCTCGATATGAACACCGAATTGTAGGGGATTTTGCGATCACCAACATCGGCAAGGAACTCATCCACCACACGCAGGCTTTCCGCCTTGTCAATTTCCTCGGCTTCATTCACGCGATACGGCTCAAACGGAGTGACGCGCACACCGATGGAACGCAGGATTTGCGTTTCATGCAAATGCCCCGCGCCGAAATCCAGCACCGACTTGCCGTGTTCTTTCATCCACTTGTCGCGGTTCTTTGGCTCGGTCACATCAAAATCCTTTGACGTGCTGTTGCCAGCCACCGCGAAAATAAACCCGCGCCCCAGATCCTCGCGCACGCGGCGCAGGCGGCGGAACGAATTATAGCGCAGCAGGTCGCGGTAACGATTATGAATGTCAAAATCCATCGAGAGCAGGTTCAGCATGGCATCGGCCAACCGCGCTTCGTCCTCAGTTACCAACACCACCGCCACATCAGAGCGTTTGGATTCCGCCTGCATCTGCAAGCGGCCTATGCCGTTCACCACGCGCAGGTCTTTGGTGGCAACCACGGGCATCAGCACGCCTTTGAGGTAAAGCGTTTTGGAAATGCTGGTGGCATAGGTGATCCAGCGGCCTTTGTTCGCTTTGAGCAACGGCGCAATCGGCATCATTTGCGCTTTCAAGCATGGGTAGAATTCAGGCGTATCGGGTGTTTTGTCTGGTATTGCCGCCGCAATCGCCTTGATGTCCACCCGCGCCAGCGCATCAGTGATATTCTCGGGCGTATCCTTCGGGCGCAAATCATTGGTGGCGCGGTTAAAGGCTACGTTCACGCCCTTGCGCTCTTCCAAGTTCATTGCCCTGGTAAGCTCTACCGGCACTTGTTTCACGCCCATGCGCTTTGCCACATGGTGCCGCTGGTGACCTGAGATGATTTCGCCGTCGGGCGTGGCATAGATGGGCAGAAGAAAGCCCAGCTTGCGGAGCGACATCTCAATCAAATCGAGCCGCCGAGGATCTGCGGTGCGCGGGTTGTAGGTGGACGGGTTCAGGCTATCAATGTCGATCAGTTTCATAAGCCAAGCCTGTTTTTGATTTCATTTACAATGGCCTCTTTGTCGAAGCCGACTTCCTGTTTCATTTCTTCAATCCACGACAGGTATTGGTCGCGTGGTATCTCAAAGCTGTAGGGTCCGATGGTTGCACGGGTGTCGGCTTCGTCGATGGGCTTTTCCTCATCGCTTTCGATCCCATCATTCAAAAGATTCTCCAGACCTTTCTGCAGCTGCTCTAACTCTGCCGCTTCAAAACCAAGCACCGCTTTGTCGAATGACATGTTGTCGAGATCGGCCAATTCGAGGGCGAGCATTTCGTTATCCCACTGCGCTTCCTCACCCGTGCGGTTGTCGGCAATGCGATACGCCTTCACCTGTTCGGCGGATAAACCGTCCGCCACATGCACAGGCACTTTCTTCAAGCCCAGCTTCTGCGCTGCCTGATAGCGTGTATGCCCCGCGATGATGACCATTTCGGAATCCACAACGATGGGTTGGCGGAATCCAAACTCCTTGATGGAAGCTGCTACCTTGTCCACCGCGTGCGCGGTTATCCTTGGGTTTCGGGCGTAAGGCACGAGCTTTTCTATGTCGATTAGTTCGACTTTCATGGTGTTCTCCAGGCTAAAAAAAACGAAACGAAATGGCCTCTTGGGTTTTGTCGCTGGCGAAATGCCGCGCCACGCGCCCCCGTATAGGTGCGGCTCGGGAAGGACCCAGAAGGTCAAGTAATTGTAATTACAGGCAAAAGAGCGTTGATTGCAGGTGGCAGGGTGTTATCGAATGGAAGGTTTAACCGCAGCAAAAGAGGAAAAAAGCTATGCAAACCGACCAAAACACCACTGAAACACCACAACATGACAACCAAAGCCCGATCATTGCCGCTTTGAATGACCGCTTCCGCCAGACATACTGGGGAGGCAAGGTCATGACGACCAGCGGCGTGAACGAATTAAGCGACGATACCCGCGCTGCACTGTTCGCCGCCGTGATGCACTACGACAACTTCGCCGAAGACAACGACCCATACGGCGAGCATGACTTCGGCAAGGTAGTGGTCGAAGGCCAGGACTTCTTTTGGAAGATTGACTACTACGACCACACCCTGACTTTCGGATCAGAGAATCCTGCCGACCCAAAGGTTACCACCCGCGTGCTGACCATCATGCTCGCGAGTGAATATTAACGCACCGCCCATCCTACAAACGACTAGAGCCGCCCGATTACTCAGGCGGCTCTTTTTATTAAGTGGTTGTAAGGTAGCGTCAAAATCTCTATACGTCTGTCACGGTTGGTTCTGAATGTATCTACCAGCCCCCACCACTTAGATTTTCTTAGCGGCTTTGCCGCTTAGAAAATCAAGTGCGCGCCGAAGCTTCGAAGAAGCGAAGGCTGGGCTAAGAATCAAATCAAGCCGCCCTTTGCGCGCCCATCGCCAGCAATTGCTGCTGTAGTGCGCTGGTAAAGCCGCTATCGAGCCTCAGCGCCGTCGCCAGCGTGCTCAGAAATTGCTGTTCTGCGGCGCACTGGCTATCGCATACCAGCAGGGCGGCAAGATACACCTCAGCCGCTTCTTCCGGCGTTTTCGCGCCGCTGGCGATGGTTGCCGCATCGGCGGTGGTAGCCATTTCGCGCATCAATAGCATTTTTTCATCCTGCGAGAGGCCGTCTTGCTCCGTGTGGCCGAGGATTTTCTGCATCTCAGCATCATCCATCTTGCCGTCGGCCTTAGCCGCGGCGATCATCGCACGCATGATGGCGAGCGTCAGCTCGGGGCTGTGCTGAGGTGCGGCAAGCTGGGCGGGTGCAGCGGCGGGCGCTGCAATGCCGCCGGCAAGCTGTTTCGCTTGGGCTATCAGGTCGCTGGCGGATTGTTTCACGCTGCCCACGACATTCGGATCACGCCCCGCCGCCTTATCCTGCTGGTAGTTGTTGTAGGCTTTGTAAGCCAGCGTGCCAAGCAGGGCGAGGCCGCCCAGCTTGGCGGCATCTTCAACCATGTCTTTGCCTTTGCCTCGCATCATCGCGCCGCCCACACCGCCGGCAAGCAGGCCGGCTGCGAAGTTTTTGGTGGCCATGCCAGAGAGCATTTTGCCAACGAGGCCGTTGCTGTTGACATTGCCTAAAAGCGCTTTGGGGTCGATCATAGATTCTCCTGTCGTTAAATTTGAAAAGCAATATAGTGCAGCCTTGCTTATTTTCCAGCCCCCGCGCGCTGATAATATCGCAAGCCCGTTTACAATATTTTCAAAGGCTGCTAGCAAGTCATGGCATAACTGGCAAAACTTGCCTGAAAATAGGCGGGAATTGGAAGGTTTTAAGGTCGCCGAAAGGCAAATTTTATACGGAGGAATGGCCGAGTGGTTTAAGGCAGCAGTCTTGAAAACTGCCGTACTCGTAAGGGTACCGTGAGTTCGAATCTCACTTCCTCCGCCACCACCCAGTTCGAATGCCAAAAACGCCCATGGGACAATTCTGGGACAGTTCGGGACAACAGGTGACGAAAAATCATTAGGAGAAAGATAAACTCATGTGCCGAGTTATTCATCCACTGGCCTGCGCACCATGCCGCC
>CANHAG010000170.1 GCA_947458525.1 Rhodospirillaceae bacterium
CGCCACGGGTTTGCGCCTTTTGCGTATTACCGCATCGTGCTTGGGTCAGGAATGCTCGTCTGGTTTCTTGCCTGAACTCTGCCGCCGGATGAATACCCGCTTCAGCTCCTCCCGGTCCACCGCGTGAAACCGCCAGACGCCATAACCATAGACCACCATCCCCAGTGCGACAACACCCAGCAGTGTCACGCTGCGCAGAACCACGCCTCCTTCATAGAAGGCGGAAACGGAAAAATTCGCAAGCATCACGGCCAGCACCATGGCCTTGCCCGCAATCATCATGCGCAGCAGGCGGCGTTTGAGCGCGGCATCGGGCTGAAATACGCCCCGTTTCATCAGCACCCGCGCCATCATCAGCGCATTGACCCAGCCGGCGATGGAGGTGGCCATGGCCATACCCACATGGGCAAAGGGGTGAATCAGCGTAAGGTTGAGCACGAGATTGATGACTACGCAGATGAGCGCAATTTTAAGCGGGGTTTTCGTATCGTGATTGGCAAAAAATCCCGGCGCCAGTATCTTCACCAGCAGAAAGGCCGGAAGCCCGGCCGTAAAGGCCATCAACGCCAGCATGGTGGCGATCATATCCTCGCGGGTAAAGGCGCCATGCAGATAAAGCACGCGGATAATCGGTTCCGCCAGCGCCAGTATTCCCAGTGTGGCGGGAATGCCAAACAGCATCACCAGCTCAATGCCGCGGTTCATGCTGGCGCGCGCTTCTTCCGTCTTGCCTTCGCGTATCTGGCGCGAGAGCAGGGGCAATAGCGCCGTGCCCACCGCCACACCAATCATGCCAATAGGCAGTTCCGTAATCCGGTCGGCATAATATAAATATGACACCGCATCCGGAAGATGCGAGGCGATAATCACATCCACCAGCAGATTCACCTGCTGCACGCCCGAGCCGAGTGCCGCAGGCGCCATGAGTTTCAGCATGGTCTTTACCCGCCCGGTCAGACGGGGCAGCACGATGCCCGGCAGCGCATCCTGCCTGCGGCAAATGGCAATCAGCCAGCCAAACTGTACAATGCCCGCAACAAAAACCGAAATCGCCAGCGCATGGGCGGGGGTTTCGGTATAATGCGTGAGGAAGAGCATGCCCAGAATCATCACGAGATTGAGCAGAATCGGGTTGGCGGCAGGTGCAGCAAATTTGCCCAGACTGTTCAAGATACCGCCCAGAAGTGACACCAGCGAGATGAACAGAATATAGGGAAACGTAATCTGCGAGAGCGTTACGGTGAGGTCGAATTTTTCCTGCGTGTCGGTGAAGCCGGGGGCGAAAACGGGAGTGATCCACGGCATGAAAATGATGAAAACGGCATTGAGTGCGAGCAGCACGACCAGCAGCACACTCATCACTTCGGACGCAAACTTCAGCGCCGACGCACGGCCTTCGGCGGTGAGCACGGCAGCGAAGGAGGGGATGAAGGCGGCATTAAAAGCGCCCTCGGCAAAGAGGCGGCGGAAGAAATTAGGCAGTTTGAAAGCGACAAAAAACGCATCCGACAGCCAGCTGGCGCCGATGAGGTTGGCCATCAGCACATCGCGCAGAAATCCCGTGAGGCGCGAGAGCAGCGTAAAAAACCCAATCGTAGCACTTGATTTTACAAGGGACATGAAGTGGCTTATAGCAAGTTTCTGTGGGCGGACAACGAAACATGCAGATTTTACGGCTTTCGGCAGGCGATAACATTCCAGACGCGGCATCCGCAGCGGTGGCGATTGGCAATTTTGACGGCATACATCTGGGCCATCAGGCGGTGATTGCGGCCATGCGCGAGGCCGCCGCCATGCAGCGCCTCACCCCCACCGTGCTTACGTTTGAGCCCCACCCGCGCCGCTATTTCGATAAGCAGCACGCGCCCTTTCATCTCGAACGGGTGACGGAGAAAATCCGCCATCTTCAGGCGCTCGGCGTGCAACGTCTGGTGTTTCTGCGCTTTACTGCGGCACTTGCCGCCCTTTCCGCCCAGGCATTTGTAGAAGATATACTGCTTGGCACGCTTGCAGCGAAACAGGTGACGACAGGCGATAATTTCGCCTTCGGCAAAGGCCGGGCGGGCGATGCGGCGTTGATGACGTGGCTGCTTGCGCAAAGAGGCGCTGCCCATCAGCGCGTGGCGCCGGTCATGTGGCAGGGGCAGGTCTGTTCTTCCACTGCCATCCGCCGGGCGTTGGCGGCGGGAGATATGGCTAGTGCCTGCGGCTTGCTGGGGCATGATTATGTGCTCTGCGCGCGCGTGCAGCATGGGGATAAGCGCGGGCGTTTGCTTGGCTTCCCCACCGCGAATCTGCATTTCCCGGCGGATCTGCTCCTGCCGCGCTATGGGGTCTATGCGGTGCGGGCAGAAGCGGCGGGCAAGGTCTATGACGGGGTGGCGAATCTTGGCATTCGCCCCATGTACCGCAGCGCTACCCCGCTGCTTGAAGTGCATCTTCTTGACGCATCGCCAGGGCTTTACGGCCAAAAACTGCGCGTGGCGCTCAAGGCCTATATGCGGGAGGAAATGCGCTTTGCTTCCGCAGAAGCACTTACCAGCCAGATGGCAAACGATTGCACCGCCGCGCGGGCTGTATTAAAGGAGTGTTCATGACTCTCCCACTTTCTCAACATCAGCGCGCCGGGTTCTGGATGGCGATCATCGCCATGGATGTGGTGATTTTTGACCAGCTCGTCAAATGGATCATGCTCGAATCGGTGGAGATTGCCACGCGAGCACCCATCGTGGTGACAAGCTGGTTCAAGCTCGTCATGGTGTGGAATCACGGTATCAGCTTTGGCATGTTCGCCACCCCGGAACGTTACGCGGCCTATGTGCTGATTTTTATTGCGCTTATGATTTGTGCCGTGCTGGTGCGGCTGGGTTTGCGTTCCCACCACCGCGGCGAGTGGATAGCCTATGCGCTGATTATCGGCGGGGCGATTGGCAATGTGATTGACCGCATCCGCTTCGGTGCGGTGGCGGATTTCTTTTATTTCCATATTGGCACGCTCGGCTGGCCGGCCTTTAATGTGGCCGATGCTGCCATCTGCATCGGCGTGATTCTGCTTCTGTGGCAGAGTTTTTTTCTCTCCCGCCGCACTTGAATTCTCCGCCGTTTCTTCTATGGTTACGCCATGCGCTCCCGTTCCCTTTTTCCTGTGCTGCTCTTACCTGCGATGCTCGCTGCCTGCAGCGGGCAGGAGGCGCGCGAGACGCTCGGGCTTACCCGCGAAGCGCCGGATGAGTTTGTCATCGTCTCGCGCCCGCCCCTGACCCTGCCGCCGGATTTTGAGCTGCGCCCTCCCACTCCCGGCGTATCCCGCCCGGCAGAATCCACCGAAAAAGCTGCGCGCGGCCTGGTGCTGAAAGGCGAAGCCCAGCCAGCAACGCTGGATGAGCTGGGCCCTGCGTCCAATGTGGAAACGGCGGTCGTTCCGGTGCTTTCAGGCGATGCCGCGACCCCGGCTGAATCCACCTTGCTGAATAAAATCGGTATTACGCAGGTGGATCCCGACATTCGTGCAAAGCTGGGGAGTGACCCTAAACAGGCACAGGCGAACGAAGAAGCCAGAACGTTTTACGATAAACTGGTAACAGAGCCTGCTGCCGAGCCGATAGTCGATTCCAGAAAAGAAGCGGAGCGTATCCGCGCGAATACGGATGCAGGCAAGCCCATCAATGAAGGCAAGGTGCCAGAAACGGCGCCAGAGAAAAAATCCGTGATTGATCGGATTTTCTGATGATTAAAAAACTGTTTATCCCTCTTGTGGTGCTGCTGATCGGGGCGGTGGCGGCGGTCTATTTTTACGCCAGCAATTCAGGCGAAAGCGGCTATGATATCAAGCAGGCCGTGCCGGTTGAGCAGTTCCGCCTGCGCAATGGGCTTCGCGTCGTGGTGATGCCCAATGACAGGATTCCGGCCGTAGTGCATGCGCTGTTTGTGCGCGCCGGCGGGGCAGATGACCCGCATGGCAAAAGCGGACTTGCGCATTTTGTTGAGCATCTGCTGTTCACCGGTACAAAAGATAATCCCGAAGGCGAATATGACCGCGCCATCGCCCGGCTGGGCGGCACGCATAACGCCTATACCACCCGCGATTACACGACATTTTATGTCGCCATCGCCAAGGAATA
>CANHAG010000171.1 GCA_947458525.1 Rhodospirillaceae bacterium
CCGGTAAACTCACATTACTCCCCGCTTGCATTCGCGCGCCCTTACGCTACATGACTCGCCCGTATGCAGCCGCGCGCCCGCACCATCTATGCCCTAGCAACTCCCCCCGGTCGGGGTGGGGTTGCCGTAATTCGCATAAGCGGGGTAGAGGCGGCGCAAGCCCTTTCTCGCCTCACTACCCTACCAGCACCCCGCATGGCTGCTCTTAGAACCCTAAAAAACGGGGAAAAAATTTTTGACCGCGCCCTTTGCCTTTACTTCCCCGCCCCCCATAGCTTCACCGGGGAGGAGGTGGTGGAGCTGCAACTGCATGGCGGTCGGGCGGTGGTGAAATCCATGCTCGCGTATCTTGGCACCTTACCCGGCCTGCGTCTGGCCGAGCCGGGGGAATTTGCCCGCCGCGCCTTCATGAATGGCAAGCTTGACCTTGCCGAAGCCGAAGGTCTGGCCGACCTCATCAATGCTGAAACCGAAGCGCAGCACCGTCAGGCCATGCGGCAGTTTTCAGGGGAAAATAGCGCAGTTTATGAGTCACTAAGACAGTCTGTAATCAAGCCATTATCTTTTCTTGAAGCCTATATTGACTTCCCCGATGAAGATATTCCGCCGCAGGTTTTGCAGGAAGTGGAGCGGGATATTAGCGCCCTCAAAGCCAAAATAACGCAGCTTCTGGATGATGGGGCGATAGGTGAACAGATTCGCGAGGGGGTCGAGATCGCCCTCGTTGGCGCGCCTAATGCGGGGAAATCCACCCTCATGAATGCTTTAACGAAACGTGATATTTCTATCGTTTCAGCCGAGGCTGGTACGACACGGGATGTGATTGAGATGCCCCTCGATATTGGCGGGTATAAAGTGACGCTGGTCGATATGGCGGGCATACGCGATTCCCACCATGAGATCGAGCGTCAGGGGATTGACCGGGCGAGAAAGAAAATCGGGGAAGCCGCGCTGAAATTGCTTCTGATTGATGTCGTTGCGAATGCGGAAATACATAGAGAATCACTTGCATTAATGGATGATTACACCCTTCTCATTTACACCAAATGCGACCTCGCGCATCCTCCTATCACCCCCTCCCCTGCCCTTGCAGTAAGTGCTGAAACTGGCGAAGGTATTGAGCAGCTCATCACCACCATCCGTCAATGGCTGGATGAAAAATTTACCGCCCTCCCCTCCCCCCTCATTACCCAGTCGAGGCATCGCGAGGCACTTGCCGATGCCCTCGCCGCACTCGAGCGTTTTTCTCCGGAACTACCCATCGAAATCCAATGTGAGGAATTGCGTCACGCCGCTTTTGCGATTGCGAAAATCACCGGCAAGATCGAAGTGGATGATATACTCGATCTGGTATTCTCCAGTTTCTGTATCGGCAAGTAAGTCTATGATTGTTCCACGTGAAACAGTAAAACTCTGGTACTGGTATGAATGAAAAATTTGATGTCATAGTAATAGGTGGTGGCCATGCAGGTACGGAAGCGGCTGCTGCCTCTTCCCGTCTTGGTGCGAGGACTCTTCTTATTACCCATAAGCGCTCCACCATTGGTGAAATGTCTTGCAACCCGGCGATTGGCGGAATCGCTAAAGGTACACTGGTGCGTGAAATAGATGCGCTGGACGGAGTCATGGGTCGGGCGATTGACCGAGCCGGAATTCATTACAAAATGCTCAATGCCAGTAAAGGCCCAGCCGTGCGGGGCCCCCGCGCTCAGGCTGACCGCAAGCTTTACCGTCTGGCGGTACGGCAGATTCTCTGAGAATATGCTAATCTTTCGATTGCCGAAGATGAAGCCGATGATCTGATTATTGAAAATGGTCAGCTAATGGGGGTTGTTGGCAAGTCAGGAAATCACTATAAGTCTGGTAGAGTTGTCCTCACCACTGGAACCTTTCTGCGTGGGTTGATCCATTGCGGGGTGAAGAAAACGCCCGCCGGACGGGTGGGTGAAGCGCCTTCCATGGGATTATCACAAACCCTTTCCCGTCTTAATTTTGCTCTTGGGCGACTCAAGACCGGTACCCCTGCCCGGCTTGATGGTAAAACGATTAACTGGTCTGGTTTGACCCCGCAGCCGGGCGATAACCCCCCTGTCCCATTCTCCTATCTTACTGATAAAGTGCTTGTTCCTCAAATCACCTGCTTCATCACCCATACGACCCAGGCCACCCACCAGGTCATTCGTGATAATCTTCATCTCTCGCCCATGTATTCGGGGCAGATTGAGTCCAGCGGCCCGCGCTATTGCCCCTCAATAGAAGATAAGGTGGTTCGTTTTTCTGACCGCGAACGCCACCAGATTTTTCTCGAACCGGAGGGGCTGGATGATGATACGGTCTACCCTAACGGCATCTCAACCTCTCTTCCGGAAGAGGTTCAGCAGCAACTGATTCACTCCATACCCGGTCTGGAAAATGTTCGCATACTCAGACCAGGCTATGCGATTGAATATGATTTTGTTGATCCGCGCGAGTTGAGACCGACCCTTGAAACCAGAAAACAGCCCGGGCTTTATCTTGCCGGGCAGATTAACGGAACCACCGGTTATGAGGAGGCGGGTGGGCAGGGGATCGTCGCGGGGCTGAATGCCGCGCTTGCCGCCACTGGTCGGGCACCGTTCATTATTGATCGCACCGAGGCCTATATCGGAGTGATGATTGATGATCTGATTACCATGGGCACAAAAGAACCTTACCGCATGTTCACCTCACGCTCTGAATATCGCCTGAGTTTGCGCCCTGACAATGCTGATTTGCGACTGACGGGTAGGGGGATTGAGTTAGGCTGTGTTGGCACGCAGCGTAAAAATTCTTTTGAAGTAAAACGCAATTTGCTTCATCTTGCGCGGCAACAGGCGTGTGATTTTTCTATTACTCCCAGTCAGGGGCTGGGATATGATCTGCCGCTGAATCAGGATGGAATTCGCCGCAGCGTCATGGATCTGCTAAGCTACCCCCATATCGGGTTTGATGAGGTGGCTGCCATCTGGCCGGAGATTCGCCAGTGGCGTTTGGATATCAGGGAGCAGATAGAAATCGAATCGCTCTATAAATCCTATCTTGATCGGCAGAGAGAAGATGTAGAATCTTTCCGGCGGGACGAGCAAATGCAGATTCCTGATGATATAAATTATGATCTGGTGGGGTCACTTTCTAACGAGATTCGTGAGAAGTTGAAAAAGACCAGACCCGCAAGTCTCGGCGCTGCAAGCCGCATCTCTGGAATGACCCCCGCAGCGATGGGCGCGCTTATAAGTTATATGCGTAGGGGAAGAGCGGCGTGAACTATACCAAATTTAGTGTGGGTTTGTCAAATGTTTCACGTGAAACAAAAGCAAGGCTTGAAATCTATGTCGCGCTGCTTCTTAAATGGAACCAAAAAATAAATCTGATTAGCGCCTCGAGTGAAGAAGTGATCTGGCAACGACACATCACAGATTCGCTTCAGCTTATGTCTCACATCCCACCCGAGGCAAAAAAAATTGCCGACCTTGGAAGCGGTGCCGGGTTACCCGGAATCATCCTCGCGATGATGATGCCTCAGGAGTTTTTTCTTATTGAACGTGACCAGAGAAAATGTGCTTTTCTTGCCGAAGCGGTCAGGGAGTGCGGAGTTATAAACGTAAGAATCCTGAATCAAGACGTAAAGAAAATTCATGAAAAATTTGATGTAATAATGGCTCGCGGCCTTTCTAATCTTCATGAATTGCTTGGTATGGCGTATCCTTTGATTATGGAAAAAACAATTTCTCTCTTTCCAAAAGGAAAAACCTACGCTATGGAACTGGAGCAGGCAAAAAAACACTGGGTATTTTCACATCAGGAGTTTCCAAGCCTCACCGATCCTGAGGCGCGGATCTTATTGATTTCAGGGTTAAGAACACGGGGGAAGGTAACATGACTCGTATCATTTCTGTTGTAAATCAAAAGGGTGGCGTGGGAAAGACGACCACGGCGGTGAATATGGCCACCGCCCTCGCTGCGATTGGCCAGGAAGTGCTGATTATTGATTTTGACCCGCAGGGCAATGCCTCCACCGGGCTTGGCATCACGCAACAAATGCGGATTAATAATTCTTATCAGGTGCTTATTGGTCAGACGCCCCTCAAGGA
>CANHAG010000172.1 GCA_947458525.1 Rhodospirillaceae bacterium
CCGCCGTACAACCGGCAGCACCGGAACCGATAATAAGGACAGGAGTGTGATGTTCCATAAGGGTGGTCGTGGTGGGTGGTGGGTGGTACGTGATAACGCATCACGCCCCACCCGCCATGCACCATGCTTTCTTCTAAAGTGCTTTGGCGTTTTCTTTGAGGTAAGATGCCACGCCCTCGGCGGTGGCTTTCATACCGGAATCGCCTTTCTTCCAGTTGGCCGGGCAGACTTCCCCATGCTCTTCATGGAAGACAAGCGCGTCAATCATCCGCAAGGTCTCCTCCACATTACGGCCAAGCGGCAGGTCGTTCACCACCTGATGGCGCACGACACCTTTTTTATCAATCAGGAACGTGCCGCGGAAGGCAATGGAGTTATTGAGCAGCACGTCATAATCCCGTGCGATGGATTTGGTGAGATCGGCCACCATGGGGAAGCGGATATTGCCGATGCCACCCTTCTCCACCGGCGTGTTTTTCCACGCGAAATGGGTGAATTGCGAATCAACCGATACGCCGATCAGCTCGGCACCGCGTTTTTTGAATTCTTCAATCCGGTTATCAAACGCGATAATTTCCGATGGGCAGACAAAGGTGAAATCGAGCGGCCAGAAAAACAGCACGCCCATTTTTCCCTTGATGTGGGATTTCAGGTTAAAATCCGCCTTGATGGAGTTATCTGCCATCACCGCCGTGGCGGTGAAATCCGGGGCTTCTTTACCAACCAGTACGCTCATAATGTTACTCCTTCTAATGTTAGACCATGATGCGAACCCATTCCTACAAGCGAACGGGGCGCCACTGCAACCCGAAAACGCGCCTAATTGGTGATTTGCGGGAAACGGGTTTTCAGCGCAGCGGCGACAAGCCCGGCATCATCGAGGGGTGCAGAGGGTTTCCAGTCAAGCGCCATGGGTGGCTCGGCCATGCGGGCAAGCCCGGCCTTGACCAGCGCCTCATGCATGCGGCGATGTTTGTCAGGCGCGGCATGGGCGGGGGCAAAAATATAGACCGGTTTACCCGATACACAGGCCTCCGCACACATGGAGAGCGAATCGCCGGTGACGATCATGGCATCCGCACAGCTCAGCAGGCCGAGATAGGGGTTATCCTTGCCACTATCCCAGCGATGCAGCAGGTGCGGAATGCCTGAGAGCATGGGTTCAATGAGATCCAGAGCGTTTTTCGGCGTGCGGCGGCTGGTGGTGATGAGTAAGGTGCCCGCCCCCGCCAGATCCCGCGCGCGGGTGATGAGGCTGACCCAATCCTCCATGGTGTAATGATGGCGCTTGCTGTTTCCCCCTATCATCACCGCCACCCAGGGTTTTGGCAGATGGTGAAAATAAGGCAGCCAGATCTCGCGCGAAGCGGCAAGGGTCTCCGGCGTCACCGCATGGAGTGGCGCAAGGGTGGTGAGGATATTCGACCCGTGGCGCGGCCCGTCATGCTGCGGAATCGCGATGAGGTCGAACCCCTTTGTATCCTGCGGCCACATGAGATAGGCCAGAATCGTCTCGGGTGATTTTTTCTTGATGTAGTGCGCAATCGGAATAGTGCGCCGCCCGGCCGCAATCACGATCTTGGGCCAGGGCGGGGCAATCGGCGCGCTGCGCGAGGCATCAAGCGTAGCAAGCGAGGCGCCCGCCAGCTGATTAGGAAAATGCACTTTCCAGTTATAATCGAGACGCTTTAAAAGGTAGGGCATGCCCAGCTTGCCAATTACCCCCAGCACCTGGCCAGTATGGCCGGTGCGGTCATCAACCAGTCCCCAGACGGGAATCACTATTTATACTCCACATGCACCACTTCGTAATAGCGAAGCCCCTTGGGGGTGGTGACTTCCACACTTGTGCCTTTCTTTTTACCAATCAATGCGCGGCCAATCGGCGCGGCGTTGGAGATGCGGCCTTGCGTGATATCGGCCTCGTAATCGCCGACAATCTGGTAGGTGAGCTCTTCTTCCGTTTCTTCGTCCACCACCGTCACGGTTGCACCGAATTTGATATGTTCGGCGGCATGCTCCTGCACGTCGATCACCTCCGCGCGCGAGACCACGGATTCAAGCTCCTTGATCCGGCCTTCGATAAAGCTCTGCTTTTCTTTTGCCGCGTGATACTCGGCATTCTCTGAAAGATCGCCATGCGCGCGCGCTTCCGAAATCGCCTCGATGATTGCCGGGCGCTCCACCGATTTTAGCTGCTTCAGTTCTTTTTCAAGCCGGCGATAGCCCAGCTCCGTCATGGGAATTTTTTCCATGAGATTCCTCATTCCTTTATAGTTTTATAGGCGCCTACCCGCAAGAATGCAAGCTACGCACCTGCCGCAAGATAGGAACAGTTCTCTCTATCTCCGAAGAGTGTACATGCGTACATGAAGGGATGGCTTCGCAACGTTCACTCAGTAAAAAGGGCGCCCCTTATGAGAGCGCCCTTTCCCAGTCCTAAAGTGACAGTGCGACTAGTTGGCGATAACCGTCACTGCACGGCGGTTCTGCGACCAGGCCGACTCGTCATGGCCCATCACGGCCGGACGCTCTTTACCGTAGGAAATGGTAGAGATGCGGGCAGCGCTTACGCCTGTGCTGATAAGGTAGTTACGCGCAGCTGACGCACGACGCTCGCCGAGGGCGAGGTTATATTCGCGGGTGCCACGCTCATCTGCATGACCCTCGACCACTACGTTCACACTCGGATGTTGCTTGAGCCACTGCGATTGACGGTCAAGCGTGGCCTGCGACTCAGCGGTCAGCACTGAACTGTCAAACGCGAAAAATACGCGGTCACCGACATTCACGCCATCCGACGTCTGGCCGAGAACACCCGTGCCCGTGCCAGCAGCGCCCGCGCCGCTTGCATCACCTGAATCTGTACCCATGGAATCGCAGGCTGCGAGCAGAAACAGCGACGATACCAGCGCCAATGCGTGTATTTTTTTCATTTTTTAATCTCCTGATAAATCAATAAGTTATTTCAACCCCGGGGTGGGATGCGCCGGAAATGGCATAGAAGCGCAGGAAAAGCAAGTGCTCCGCCGCAGGATTTTTTGTACATTGGCGACAAAACCCCCGGCCGCGACATTTTTGCAACAGTAGCGTTTTTTTGGTCACATGCGTGGAACTGTGTCAGGCCACCTATCTCTTGAACAAGGGCGCAATGATGCGCGGTGTATATTACTGGAAATGGAGCGGGCAGAAACTTAAAAATGCTGCATCGCACAAAGAGCTTGACAGAGAGCTGATACCTCCCTATATTGCAGCGCAGCAAAGCTTGTCGTCATACTGCTGAAAGTAGCGCTCGCTGTGCCTTAGAAACGTATGAAACAATGCTAAACAAAGGAGATTCGTTATGGCTATGCAAAACCCTTTTGCCGATGCGATGAAAGCGTTCGGTGAATTCAAAGCCCCGCAAATGCCGGCGGTAGATGTCAATAATATGCTGGCGTTTGGCCGCCGCAATGCAGAAGCTGCTTCGGCTGCTTCGCAGTGCATGGCTGAAAGCGTGCAGACCATTGCCCGCCGTCAGGCGGAAATGGCGCGTGCCCAGGTGGAAAAAGTGCTGAAAACCACTAAAGACATGCTGACCGGCGGTTCACCGGAAGTGAATACCAGCAAGCAGGTCGAGCTGGCAAAAGCCATGTTCGAAGGTTCGCTCAGCAATCTGCGCGAAGTGTCGGAGCTGGTTACCAAGTCGGGCTTTGAGGTGTTTGATGTGATGAATCGCCGTGCCGCTGAAGGGCTCGACGAAATCACCAGCTTCACTGGTAAAGCAAAAAAATCTTCTTCGAGTGCGAACTAGACACCGCACTTAAAGAAGCGTTTTGGAAACGCCTCGCCTCCACGGGCGGGGCGTTTTTGTTGACAGGTAGATTTTCACTTGCAGGTTCAGTGGGTTTGCGCTAAAGCCTGCGCACATTTTTCAGGAATAATACAACCAACTTCAAGCGAACGGAGCACCCCATGGCAAAAGAGAAATTCAACCGCAGCAAACCGCACTGCAATATCGGCACGATTGGTCACGTGGATCACGGCAAAACGTCGCTGACCGCGGCGATCACCAAAATTCTGGCCGAAACGGGCGGGGCGACCTACCGCGCCTATGATTCGA
>CANHAG010000173.1 GCA_947458525.1 Rhodospirillaceae bacterium
AGCACATGATACACACCACGGAAGGCGCGGCTGCGCTCCATCGCCCAGACATCCGCCACGTCTTCCACCACGCAGATAAGGGCATGGTCGCGCGCATCATTCGCACAGATGCGGCAGGGATCCTGATCGTCCAGCATACCGCACACTGCACAGATGCGCACTTCCTTGCGCGCCTGTTCCAGTGCGGCGATAAGAGGCGGAATGCGGGTTTCGGGCTGGCGCAGCAGATGGAGCGCCAGCCGCCGCGCCGAACGCGCCCCCACCCCCGGCAGGCGGGAAAGTTCCGCCACGAGTTTATCAATTGCCTGCGCCATGTTCTTCCCCCTCACCCATCTCCCTTCGCCAAGGCTTTGGGGGAGAGGGCTCCGCTTTAAGCTCGCAACGTTCGACGCGCCAAGGCTTCACAATCCTCTGCCCCTGCTTCGTGGGGGAGAGGGGAAATGAATATGCAGGCAATCACCTGTCATCCGCACCCTTAGAAAGGCAATTTGAATCCCTGCGGTAAGGCAAGCCCGCCCGTGGCGCTTGACATTGCATCATTCACCATCTGATCCATTTTATCTTTCGCATCGCGGTGCGCGGCGACAATCAGATCTTCAAGCATCTCACGGTCACTGAGCGCTTCTTCCGCAATCGCTACGCGCAATAACTGCCCTTTCCCCGTCAGCGTCAGCTTCACCATGCCGCTGCCGGAGCTGCCTTCCACCTCACGGTCTTCCAGCTCACGGTTCATTTCGGCGAGTTTATTCTGCATTTCCTGCGCCTGCTTCAGCATTTTCTGAATGTTCATAGATTCCTCTCAGGTGGTGGGTATAATATCCAGTACCTTTGCGCCGGGGAAGGCGGCAAGCACGGCCTGCACTTTGGGGTGGGCTTCTGCATAAGCCCGGGCTTTTTCAGCAGCCAGTTTTTTCATTTCGGCCAGCGTAGGCGCGCCCTGTTCTTCCGTAAATATCAGGCTCCAGCGCATGCCTGTCCACTCACCCAGATGGCGGTTGATGCGGGCAGGAATATCGGGCGAAAGATGGGTAACAGGCTGCATTTCGATACGGCCAGGGGCAAAGCGCACCAGCCGCAGATCATGGGTCAGATGGTGGGTGAGCATGGCCTCGCGCCGGGAATCAAACAGCGCCACCACTTCTTCAAATGATTCCGGCGCGGGCAGAGCCACGGGCTGCACCGCCAGCACCGGGGCGGCGCGGTGCGAGGTGCGTGGCGTATGGTGCGAGGTGGGCGGTGCGTGAGGCGCACTATATTTCTGGCTAGCCACTACTGGCGCCTGGCCGCTCCCCTCCTGCAACTGCTTAATGAGCGCAGCAGGCGGGGGCAGTTCGCTGGCATAACCCAGCCGCACAAGAATCATTTCAAGACAGGCAAGTGACTGGCTGGTGATGCGCATTTCGTCCGCGCCCTAGAAAAGAATCTGCCAGGCGCGGGTAGGAGAGGATACGGAAAGCTGCGCCGCGAGGCGTTTCGCCGTCTCCTGCTCTTTGGGGGAATAATGCACGTCGGCCGCGAGGCTGGGCGCGGCCAGAATCCGCGTGAGGTAGTGGGCGATCTCCATCAAATCATTAAGCAGCAGGCCGGGGTCAATACCTTGGCGATAGAGCGTTCCCACCAGTGTCAGCGCCTCTTCCACCTTGCCGGTCATCACCTGTTCAATGAGCGCAAAACTACGGGATTGATCCGCAATTCCGAGCATTTCCCGCAGCGATTCAGGCGTGATATGGGTAGCACCCGCCCCATCCGTATGCATGGCCATGGCCTGATCAAGAATCGAAAGCGCGTCGCGCACCGAGCCTTCGGCGGCCACCGCAATCAGCTCCGCCGAAAGCGGGTCAAGCGCCACCTGCTCGCGCCGTGCTACATCTACCAGATGGCGGCTCAGGGTCTCCCCATCCACCCGGCGCAGATCAAAACGCTGGCAGCGGGAAATAATGGTGACGGGGATTTTGCGAATCTCGGTGGTCGCAAAAATAAATTTCACATGCGGCGGCGGTTCTTCGAGCGTTTTGAGCAGGGCGTTAAACGCGTTCTTGCTCAGCATGTGCACTTCGTCGATGATATAGACTTTATAGCGCGCGCTTGTCGGCGCATATTGCACCGAGTCGATAATCTCGCGGATATCGTCCACCCCCGTGCGCGAGGCGGCGTCCATCTCGATGACATCCACATGCCGGTCGTCGCGAATGGCGATGCAGTTGGCGCAGACGCCGCACGGGTTGGTGGTGGCCTCACCCTTGCCATCCGCCCCGATGCAGTTGAGCCCGCGCGCGATAATTCGTGCAGTGGTGGTTTTGCCGATGCCGCGAATGCCGGTAAGCAGAAACGCATGCGCAATACGGCCACTCGCAAACGCATTGGTGAGGGTGCGCACCAGCACCTCCTGACCGATGAGATCGGCAAATGTCTGGGGGCGGTATTTTCGGGCTAAAACGCGGTACATGGGTCAGAGTTCGGGTTTCAGGTTACAGGTCTTAAGGTTGGGATGATAGAACGCCCGCAGCTTTTCGTCGAGCAGGGAATGTGAGTTATCCAGCCCCTTATCGCCAACCATAAAATAACTTTGCAGATTATTTCTGCATGCCTGCGGGCGTTGATAAATGCTCCATAAAACTGGTAGTCACCCGGGCTACTCCCCTGCCCTACTCAATCACCGGCGGCGGCGGGGTGAATACCGGGCTTTCCACCCTGTCGCGCGGGCGGAGATTCGTCGCCTTGATAGTGCCCGCTTTCAGGTAAATAAAGGCGCGCACGGGCGATTTAGCCATAATATCCTGCGTGATGTTGGCGGGAACCACGCCCGGCAGCATTTGTAAAATAAATCCCTGATCATCTACAAACAGCACATCCACCGGGGTGGTAACGGAAAAATTCGGCAGCGACACCATGGTTGGCAGCGTAAACACAATCATCACCCCGGTAGTTTCGGTAAGTGTATTCATGGTGTGAATATATTCGAGCTTCATCGCCTCTTCAGATCGGATTTCAACCGAGAATCGCAAGGGCGGATGGTCGGGGGCGGGGGTGATTTCCTCGCCCGCATCATTGGTGGTAACCGGCTTTACCGCAGGGTAAATCACAATATCTTGCCGCTCGAAAATCACGGGAGAGTTTTGGGCAGAAGCTAAGAAAGGAGCAAGTATCAGAAGAAAGAAAAGAGGTAAGAGCATCGCACCACGCGTCATTGCGAGGCCTTTAAGGCCGAAGCAATCCAGCAAAAGAATATTTCGTTTCGTCTGGATTGCTTCGGTGGCCTTAGGCCACCTCGCAATGACATCTGCCTGAGTAGAGCAATAATTTTGAAGTCCTGACCTTTGCTCCCTCCTTAAGGAGGGGTGGGTTTTTGCGGAAGCTTCCCCACACATCTGCCCGTTCATTACTTTGCTATTCAACATAGACCCCCGCTGGCAGTTCATAGATCAGACGATCCCCCGGCGCGATGCCGAGCGCATCGGCACGCCCTGCGGCAAGTTCAATCACATTGTCCGCGGCACCGCCAGACGGAATGGCCGCAAGGCTATATGGGGTGGCGTGTTTGGCGATCTGTATGACATAGCCTTCCCCATCAAAAAAAATAATATCAAGGGGTATGGAAGTATCCTTCATCCAGAAGCTGCGCGGTTCGGCATCTTGAAACACGAACAACATGCCGTCATGGGGACCGATGGATGCGCGCCGCATCAGCCCTCTTATGCGCGTTTCATCATTCACCGCGAGTTCAAGCGTAAGCGGCACGAGCCCTTGCTGGGTTTCAATCTCCACAGTCAGGGTCGGCAAAGAATTCTTGGATTCAGCAATGGCCGAGACTGCCACGGTACATATCAGCAGCATCAACCCTATCTGCAGGATGCGATCAAGAATCTTCATACGCGCTCCAGCGCCTGTGTCAGGTCGCGCATCAGATCTCCGGCGGATTCCAGCCCTACGGAAAGCCGCATCAGCCCTTCGGTAATCCCCACCTCGGCGCGCGCTTCGACCGATATATTGCTGTGGGTAGTGGAAGCCGGGTGGGTGATGAGGCTTTTCGCATCCCCCAGATTATTGGAGATGAGGATAATCCGAAGCGCATTCATGAAACGAAATGCTGCTTCC
>CANHAG010000174.1 GCA_947458525.1 Rhodospirillaceae bacterium
AGTAAATTATACGCAGACGCCACCGCCGCGCTTGACGGATTGCTTAAGGATAACATGACCTTAATGTCTGGCGGGTTTGGTTTATGCGGCATTGCTGAGAACTGTATTGCTGAAATCAAAAAATCGGGGGTCAAGGGGCTGACCGTCATTTCCAATAATTGCGGGGTCGATGATTTTGGCCTTGGCATCCTCCTTAAAGATCGCCAGATCAGAAAAATGGTTTCGTCTTATGTCGGCGAGAATAAAACCTTCGAAACGCAGTATCTAAGCGGCGAACTGGAAATTGAGTTTAACCCGCAAGGGACGCTTGCCGAACGCATTCGCGCGGGCGGAGCGGGGATTCCGGCCTTTTTCACCAAAACCGGCGTAGGCACGATTGTGGCAGACGGTAAAGAGGTGCGGCAATTCAACGGTGAGGATTATGTGATGGAAACCGGCCTGACGGCCGATCTTACCATTGTAAAGGCCTGGAAAGGCGATAAAGATGGTAACCTGATTTTCCGCAAGACCGCGCGCAATTTCAACCCCATGATGGCCATGGCCGGTCGGGTAACGGTGGCTGAAGTGGAGGAGCTGGTGGAGGTGGGAAGTTTCGACCCCGACCACATCCATACGCCCGGTATTTTCGTGCAGCGGATTTTTGTGGGCACCGGGCATGAAAAACGCATTGAAAACCGCACAATCCGCAAGCGGGCAGCATAGGAGAATATATGGCCTGGGATAGAGACGACATGGCGCGCCGCGCCGCACGCGAGCTGAAAGACGGGTATTATGTGAATCTCGGCATCGGGATTCCGACCCTCGTTGCCAATCATATTCTGCCAGGCATCAAGGTGACACTGCAAAGTGAAAACGGCATGCTTGGCATGGGTCCCTTTCCTCACGAGGGTGAGGAAGACCCGGATCTGATTAATGCCGGCAAACAGACCATCTCCGAACTTCCCGAATCGGTGTATTTTTCAAGTGCCGATTCTTTCGCCATGATACGCGGGGGGCATATTGATCTGAGCGTGCTGGGTGCGTTGCAGGTGTCGGAAGCGGGGGATCTTGCCAACTGGATGGTGCCGGGCAAAATGGTCAAAGGCATGGGCGGGGCGATGGATCTGGTCGCGGGCGTCAAACGTATTGTCGTGATTATGGAACATAACGCCAAGGATGGTGCGGCGAAGCTGGTCAAAAGCTGCAACCTTCCCCTCACCGGGCGCGGGGTGGTGGATCTGGTGATCACCGATCTTGCCGTGTTTCATTTTGATGCGGGCACGTGTTACTTAAGCGAACTTGCCGCCGGTGTGACGGTAGATGAAATCCGCGCCAAAACGGAAGCGGCCTTTGAGGTTGCGCGCGATCTCAACGCGGCTTGAACCGCTCGGGTGTGTTCCTACAGAATCCTATCCGCTCCCGTCGTGACAATGCGCTCTAAAGCGGTGCGGCCATGCGAAAGAAATTCACGAAAAACTGCACCAGCTTCAGCGTGAGATAAATCGCAAGGGAAATTCCCAGAATAGGCAGACCAAGCAGTGGCAGGGTGAACTCCACGAAGCTGGCTTCGCCCATATGGTTCAGCCAGTACTGAAAGAGTTTGGCGTAGGACTCAAACACATAAAACACATCAAACAGGTGCGCTTCCAGAGGGCTTGAGCCATCCGGCTTCAGATAAATCACATAAAGCGCGGCTGCAAATCCGGCATAAAACGGCACCAGCGCCGCCGCCGCAATCACGACCGGCACAATCAGGCCTAAAGGAAACAGCAGAACGGGACTCATGGACAGGGATATGGAGCAAATCAGGGCAAAATTCAAGCGGCACTCGCGCGCCCGTTACCCTTTCGGCCAGCGGCGATGCAGCCAGAACCATTGCCCTGGCCGCTCGCGCACCCAGCCGCCGATAATGTCGTTCATCTGCTGCATCAGCGCCTCGGCGGCGGCTTCGTCTTTTCCTTCCGGCAAGGATAAGGGCGGATAGAAGATCACTTCCTGTGCAATCCCCTGATGCCGCACGGCACGCGCGGGGATCACTGGCAGCTGATATTTCACTGCCAGCCGCGCCATCACCACCGAGGTCATGGCAGGCGCGCCCAGAAAATTGAGTAATGCGCCCTCATTATCTTTCTGGTCGATGAGAACACCGACCGAATCGCCCTTAAGTATTGCCCGCATGGCACCGCGCGCGCCTTCCTTGCCCTTACCGTAATGTCCGGCATTGAAGGAAAGCCGGACGCGGTCGATGAGTTTATCAATCAGCGGATTATTCGGTGGTCGGTAGAGCAGATGCAGCTTCATTCCCCGCCTTGTGCAGATGAAAGAACAGATTTCCCAGTTGCCGATATGGCCCGAAATCATCAGCACCGACTTGCCACTCTCAATCGCCGCATCGATATGTTCCGCGCCTGAAACCGAGATATGCTCGGCCAGCCGGGCATTTTTGAGGTGCGGATATTCCGTAAGGGTGCGACCCAGATTCTCCCACATCTCGCGGATGGCGGCATCACGCGCGGCCTGTGAAAGTTCGGGCAGATGCTCGGCCATTTGCTGGCGCGCCAGCCGGGTACGGCCGATATGTGGGCCGATGATGCGGCCAAGCCAGCCGCCAAAATCCGACGCGGAGCGCGCTGGCAGCAGGCTGAGCGCGCCAAAAAACGCAAGCGCCGCAAGATATTCGAGCCAGTCGGTGAGTCGTCTAACGGGAGAGCGCATGGAGGATCCATTCGCGTAATTTTTCGGGCGCGTCAAACTGCAATTGCACCGGCACGGCGCGCACGCGCTGCCGCCAGAGGGGGCGCAGTCGCACCCAGTCTTTCTCGGTGGTCACAAGCGGCAGGCCGGGTGCTGCCAGACGTTCCAATTCTTTTTCCGCGAAAGAATGATGGTCAGGAAAATCCTGTGTTGCCACTATTTCTGCCCCCTGCGCGCGTAGAAAATCATAGAATTTCTTTGGGCGCGCAATCCCGGCAAAGGCCAGCAGGCGGGTATTTTTCAGCCATGCAGTATCTTCCGCGGGCATGATGCGTGCATGAAATACGGGCAGGGAAACTGGCGCGGTGAGCTGGTGGCGATCCTCACCAATCAGAATCACTGCGTGGCAGCGCAAAAGCGCCTGGTGCAGCGGTTCACGCAGCGGGCCTGCGGGCAGGCACCAGCCATTACCAACGCCATATTCCCCATCCAGCACCAGCAGATTGATATCCCTATGCAAAGGATGATGTTGCAGCGCATCATCACAGAGCAGCAGCTTCGCGCCTGCAGCAATCGCTGCTTCTGCTGAGGCGCTGCGCCGGCGGAACGCCCAGGCAGGCGCGGCGGCCGCGAGCAGCAATGCTTCATCTCCCACCTGCTCAGCAAGATGCTGCGCCGGATTCACCCTTATGGGTGCCGTAATATTCGCCCCGTAGCCACGGGTGAGAATATGGGGCGTCTGGTCACCAAGCAGCTTCGCCAGCGCAATGGTGGTTGGAGTTTTTCCTGCACCCCCCGCAGTGACATTGCCAATGGCAATCACCGGCACAGAAGGTTTCTGCGCGGTGGCAAGCCAGCGATCGAGTGCTGCACCCAACATATAGATCTGCGATAATGGCCATAGTGCCTGCGCAACGATATTGCGGCTCTGCCAGAATCGCCTCATGACGAGGCTCCGGTAAGAAACGGGCGCAGGGCGCTAAGAATGGTCGCGGTTGCTCCTTGCGAGGCTTCCACCACACTCAGCGCGCGCTCGGCCATTTCGAGTCTGGCGCCGTCATCGTCAAGCAACGTGGCAACTTCCTGCGCAAGGCCTGCGGCATCCGTCACGGTGCGGATGGCCTGTTGCGTGCGCAGCGCTTCCATGACGGCGGCAAAATTACGGGTATGCGGGCCGGTGATGAGCGCGCAGTTGAGTCGCGCCGGCTCCAGCGGATTATGCCCGCCATGCGGCACCAGCGAACCGCCGATAAATACAAGATCGCTCAGGCGGAAAAATAACCCCAGCTCCCCCATCGTATCGGCGAGGTAAAGCGCCGTCTGGCCGGTCAGGGCGTGTCCCTCGCTGCGCTGCGAGAAGCGGATGCCCTGCCGCGCAATCCGTGCAGCAATCTCA
>CANHAG010000175.1 GCA_947458525.1 Rhodospirillaceae bacterium
CCTGCCCGCAAGGCAAGTCTTGTGGTGCTGGGCGCGTTTCTTGCCCTGCTTTCTGCCTGCCGTCCGCCGGATTCTGCCTATGATAACCGCGGCGGCCCGGAGTCGCTGATTGACGTTTCCTCAGAAGTGGTCAACCTGACCGTGACCAGCGCGCAGGAGGTCAACGACCTTTCGGCCTGGATTGAGGGCGACCAGCCAACGCGCGCCGAACTTTATTGTCTGGAGGGTGAGCCCCTCTGTATCGAAGCCGGGCAGGTACTTGATCTCTTCGGTGTTCCAACGCAGCGCATTAACTCGTCTGCAGCTACGGTGACGCTGGTGTATGAGCGTATTCTTGCCCGGGATTGCAATCATCGGTATGTAGAAGATAAAAGCCTGACGAATGTCGTGCAACCGGCCTTCGGCTGTTCTCTGGCCGCCAACATGGTGCAGCAGATCACGAATAAGCAGCAGATCGTACGCCCGAATCTGATGGATTACCCGGATGCCGCGAAAGCCGTTCAGGTGCATGATAATTACCGCTTGCCACCCGTGGTAGGTGAGCCACTCTCTATTGATGAATCCGCGGTAAGCAATGCGGTGAGCCAATAAGTATTTGCACCGAAACCTGTTGTATCTCTAGAATGCCCACATGAAGAAACTGCTGATTGTCATCAGTGATCGGTCCCTTGAGGCCTGGGCGCAGAGTGTGGCGCAGGCCATGCACGTCACCGACCCGTGGATTATGATAGGCAGCCCGTTGCTGGCGGCGGAGCGTTTGCAGCAGCAGGGTCTTGAGCCTAGCCATATCGTGCTTGAACTGGGCGCGCGTGGTTCAGAGCTTCTGCAGGAGATTGATGCGCTGGGCGAGCAGTGCGTGTCGGGCACCCGCGTGGTTGCCGTGGGCACGACGAATGATGTACATCTTTACCGTGCGCTGATGACACGGGGTGTGCTCGACTACCTTCCCATGCCTGCGGTTGCACAGGATGTGGCAAGCGCGCTGGAATCCGGAAAAAAACCAACATCCGTGGGGCGGATGTCCGGTCCGCAGGAACCTGCAGCAAAGCGGGTGATTGCCATGATGAGCGCAGCATCGGGCGATGGCGCGAGCACCCTTGCCCTCAATACCGCCTACACGCTGAGTGAACTCTTTGAAGGCCGTACCGTGCTCGTCGATATGGATTACCAGTTCGGCATGGTGGCCAAAAATATCAATCTGCAGAGTCAGTACGGCATCCGCGATTTGTTTGAGCATCCCGAGCGTGGGATCGATGCCACCCTCATCCGCCGCATGGTTGCCCAGTATCAGCATCTGCATGTGATTACTGCGCCGCCGGATCTGCGCTTTCTTCCAAGCCTGAGTGCGCAGGCTATTCCTGAGCTGATTGCCACACTCAAGCAGTCCTATGATACGATTGTGCTTGATCTGCCGCATGTCTGGTTGCCCTGGGTGGCGGCGGCCTGCCAGGCGGCCACCCACCCGGTGCTCGTTGCCCAGCTCTGGTTGAAATCAGCAACGCATTCCACGCGTATTCTCAAAGCATGGCGGGATCATCAGATTGCGATGGATCAGGTGACGCTTGTCATCAACCGTTCCGGCGCCAAATTCAAAGAGGCAATTGCGCCGCGCGATTTTGAGCATGTGTGCGGTATTACCATCAAGCATATGGTGGCGAATGATATCCGCGCGGTAGTGCAGGCGGAGGGTGAGGCAAAAACCATCATGGAGCTCCCTCCCGGCAAACTGAGTCAGGATATTGGGCAACTGGCGCGCATGCTGGCGGGGATGGACATAGTACCGTCCGCGGAGGAAAAAAGTGACGGCGTCGTGAAGCCGGGGCTGATGCAGGTTTTCACGCGTCTTACCAGGCGGGATTGAGCCATGTTCGGAAAAAAGCCAGGCGAACTGACGCCATCAGCCGGAACGAAGACGGCGGGATCTATTTCAGCAGTTGCCCCGGTTTTGAGCGCGGGCGCAGCACCCCCCGCTGCGGTAGCGCATGTGGCCGGACTGAACCCTCGCACATCGACGTATGAAGTCTACCGCTATCTGGACGCGAAGCTGGAGACGTCAGACTACCTGCGCGCCAAACGCGACCTCATGGCGGAGCTGGTAAGCCAGATTGATTTCCAGGCGCTGGAGCGGCTGAGCAGCGATATGCGCCGTCGCAAGGTGCAGGATGCCTGCAACCATGTGCTACCCGGTATTGCTATTCCTCTTACCTCGGCACAGATTGACCTGATTCGCCATCAGGCGATTGATGAGCTGCTTGGCTTCGGCCCGATTGAAGCGCCCCTAAAAGACCCCGACGTTAACGACATCATGATTAACACCCATGCGCATATTTACATTGAGCGTCAGGGGAAAATTTACCGCACCGATCTGAGCTTCATGGATGAAGCGCATCTGCTGGGGATGATTCAGCGGATTGTGTCGCGCGTAGGCCGGCGGATTGACGAGGCCACCCCGATGGTCGATGCGCGCATGCCCGACGGGTCGCGCTTCAACGCTATTATTCCGCCGCTGGCGCTGGACGGGGCACTGGTCTCTATCCGTAAATTCAAACAGCAGAAGCTCGCGCTTGAGCAATATGTGGATTACGGATCTCTCACACCGGTGATGGCAAAATTTCTGGGAATCTGTGCGCGGATTCGCCTCAATATTATCATCTCGGGCGGTACGGGATCAGGAAAAACAACGCTGCTCAATGCGCTTTCGGGCAATATTGAAGAGACCGAACGCATCATCACCATTGAAGATGCCGCCGAGCTTCAGCTGCACCAGCCCCATGTGCTGAGGCTTGAGACCCGCCCGGCCTCGCTCGAAGGCAGGGGCGAAATCAACCAGCGTCAGCTGGTGCGCAATGCGCTTCGCATGCGGCCGGATCGGATTATTTTGGGCGAGATGCGTGGGGATGAGGCGATTGATGTGCTGTCCGCCATGAATACCGGCCATGACGGCTCGATGGCGACCATCCACGCGAATTCTCCGCGCGATTGCTTGAGCCGCATTGAAAATCTTGTGGCGATGTCTTCGGTGCATGTGACCCCGACCAGCCTGCGCTATCAGATTGCCAGTGCGGTGAATCTTATTGTGCAGATCCAGCGTATGCGCGATGGCAGGCGGCGCATCGTTCAGATTGACGAGATTCATGGGTTTGACGGGCAGATTATCCTCTCGCAGACCCTGTTCCAGTACCGTATGCGCGGGGTGAGTGCCGCGGGCGATCTGGACGGTGAATTTGAGGCAAGCCCGCTGCGCCCCAGAGTGATTAGTCGCGCCACCATGTTCGGTCTTGAGCAGGAAATGGCCAGCTGTTTTCCTGTTCCTAGTGCCAGCGGGTAGATGTATGACCATTTTTTTTGTGGCACTGGCCGTTGGGATTATCAGCTACCTCGTGTTTGTGTTGATATTTCCGAAAGCGCTTCCGGATAAAACCGGAGATTATACGCGCCTGGCGCTTGACCGGCTGTATCAGGAAACCCAGCAGACATCCGTGCAGGATACGATCCTCAAGGAACAGCTTGAGGACGCGTCACCCATCATACGGTTTATCTTTGGCCTAAAGATGATGGCGCCTGTCTATGAAGCGGCAGTTCAGGCGGGCTATCTGCAACGGCTTCATACCATCGTGCTGATGATGGCAGCTGGCCTGTTGATCGGGTTTCTTTTCTTGTGGTGGATTGGTACTTCACCCCTGTTAGCACTCTGCATGGGGTTGATACTCAGCTATCTTCTGCCTTTATGGCATTGTCGGAAAGTGCTGCTTCGGCGCAACCGGAAATTCATCGATCAGTTTCCAGATGCGCTTGATACGATTGTGCGCAGTGTCCGTTCGGGGTTTCCTCTTTCCACCGCGCTCAAAATGCTGGCGGATGTCTCGGATTCTCCGGTGAAGGAAGAGTTCCGTCAGGTGGTGGATGAGTTGAGCATGGGTCGTGCGCTCAATCAGGCGCTTTCGCGACTTGCAGTGCGCATTAATGAGCCGGATATACGTTTCTTTGTCGTTGTACTGGCGGTACAGCAGGAAACGGGGGGCAATCTTGCAGAAATTATTGGCAATCTCTCTTCCGTTATCCGTA
>CANHAG010000176.1 GCA_947458525.1 Rhodospirillaceae bacterium
CGCGGGATTCCGGGTGAGGGCAGGAGGAGGGTGAGAAGCCCTCACCCGAAATCATGAAGGATGATTTCGACCTCTCCCGGTGGGAGAGGTGAAAAGATCGCGGCGCCTGAACTACCACGGCGCCCCCTGAAACAGGAGATTCAGCGCGCGGTGGGGGGGGGGTAACAGCGTAAGGCATAGGGGAGCCTCAGTTGGTTGAGACATAGATTTTACTCTTGCATAGTAGCAGAAATTGCAGGAGCTTACAAGGGCGGAACATCGGGGACACAATGAATTCATTGTGTCCCCGATGTATTCCGGTGACCAAAATTTCTTTCATGTTTGCGTGAAAACTGGTAGTATTCCCCTCGTGAAATGGTGCGTATATTCAGCGTTCCTGGCCGGGATTTTTGGCCTCGCGGCGGCGGCAACTGCCCAGCCGCGTGTGGTGCATTTTTCCTCCGGCACGGGGTTTTACGTCAGCAAAAATGGTGATGTGATCACCAACCGGCATGTGGTCAGAAATTGTGAATCTATCACTACGCGCAGTGGGGAAGACGTACGCGCGGCGCAGCTGATTGCCTATGACGAGGAGAAGGATCTCGCTGTTTTGAAGGTAGAAGGCCGGCCGCCGGCGGTGGCACCCTTGCGGTGGAATCTGGCGAGCCTGCGGGCGGGTCAGAAAGTGTCGGTCATTGGCTATCCCGGTGCGGCCGGAGCGCGGGGGGAGCTTCGCTATGGTACCTCCGTGATTTTAGGGCTTGCCGGGCCGCTGGGTGAACCGCAATGGATTCAGATTAAACCGGTGCTGGAGCAGGGAAATTCGGGCGGACCGCTGCTTGACGCCACCGGCAATGTGATTGGTGTGGTCACCGGTAAAACGCAGATGTTCCGTACCCGCACGAATTCCGGCAGCGAACCGGAACTGGTGGCGGCGTCGGATGTGGCGGTGACCTTGCCCATGCTCAAGGGATTTCTCGATGAGGCCAAGGTGCGTTATTTCCAGTCATCCAGCGGGCTGGTGGCGTATGGCGATGGACGGTTGAAGGAAACCGCGCAGGAGTTTGTTGTGCAGGTGCGCTGTGTTACGGGGACGCAGTAGGGGCTGATTCTGTGGTAGGCGCGGCAGGAGCCTCAGGCGAAGGCTTGGGCGCAGCCGGTGCGCCACCCAGCCCCCCAAATGCCCCTTCTGGCAGTGCAATATGCGAGCCTTTCAGCATAATAATCGTGAGGCGCCGGTTCTTCGGGTTACGCGGGTCTTCCCTATCAAGCGGATCGCGGTCGGCCATGCCGATGACGCGCTTGGGGCGCTCTGGCTCTATGCCGGATTTGATGAAGAAACGCCGTGCGGCGTTTGCCCGGTCGCCTGAAAGCTCCCAGTTCGTGTAGCTCGCATTGTTATTATCGAGCGGCGAAGCATCCGTATGGCCGGTGATGGTCATATAGTTGGGCAGCTGCTTGATGATAGGCACCATGCGCGCAATCAGCGTCTGCCCGGCGGGCGTCAGCTCTGCCCGCCCGGCAACAAACAGGGCGGTTTTATCCGAATCCATCAGTTCGATTTTAAGCCCCTCCGGCGTTTGTTCGAGGAAGATATTTTCCTGATAATTTTTGATCTCCGGGTCAGATTCTATGGCCTTTTCAGCGCTGGTTTTGGCTTTTTCAAAGAGTGCTGATTCGGCTTCGGCCTCGGTATAGCTGATTTTCTCGGGGTCTTCAGGAATCACGCCTGAAGGGGTTGCGCCCGTGACCAGATTGGGCGGGGCGGAATCAAGTTTCTTGATGCCTTCTTTTTCACTCACTGTCTGCCCGCCTTCGAACCCGATACCCATCTGACCACGGATGCCGCGGGTGGGAGTGAAATAATCGGCCAGCCCCTGCTTTGTCACCTGCGAGGACGTGGCAATCAGCCAGAGCATGAGGAAAAACGCCATCATCGCGGTTACAAAGTCGGCATAGGCCACCTTCCATGCGCCGCCATGGTGACCGCCGCCGCCCTTCTTGATCTTCTTGATGATGATCGGGCGCTTCTCGTCTTTATTCTGTGCCATGGGCTAGCCTACATTCACGGTGGAAAGATGATCTTCCATTTCCTTGAAGCCGGGCTGGTATTTGGTGGGCACGTTGGTGCGGCCAATCTCAACTGAAATCTGCGGGGCGTTGCCATGCAGATGGCTCACCAGCACCGCCTTGATGACCAGATAAAATGTGTGCTCGGTCTCAAAGGTCTGACCCATGCGGCTGGCGAAGGGGCCAACAAAGCAGTAGGCCATAAATACCCCGAGGAAGGTGCCCACCAGTGCGCCACCGATCATTTTTCCAAGCACTGCCACCGGCTCGTTGATGCTGGCCATGGTTTTGATAACCCCAAGCACCGCGGCCACGATGCCGAGCGCCGGAATCCCGTCTGCCATGGTCTGCACGGCGTGGCTGGCCGCCAGCACCTCGTGATGGTGTTTTTCGAGGTTTTTTTCCATCATGTCTTCCACCTGATGGGGGTCTTCAAAACTCATGGTCATCATGCGCAGTGTGTCGCAGATGAAATCGATGGCGAAATGGTCGGCCACAATCTTCGGATACTGGCTGAAAATGGGGGATTGCGCGGGGTCTTCAATATGCTGCTCGAGTGCGATCATGCCCTTGCTGCGCACCAGTTTCAAAATGGCGAAAAGAAGGCTCAGCAGGTCTTTATAATCCTGCGCATTCCATTTGGGTTTGCCGAATACTTTCTTTAAGCCCTTAAGGGCGCTTTTCGATACATCCGGCTTGTTGGCCACCAAGAAGGCACCAATGGCCGCGCCCATGATAATCATCATCTCAAAGGGTAAGGCGTGGAGGATAATCGCGAATTTTCCGCCGGCGATGATATAGCCACCAAACACCATGATGAAGGTAAAAATGATGCCGACGATGGAGATCATAGGGGTGCGAGAAATGATGTTATAGTTGGGTTAAACCATTTGGGAGTGTAGCGCGTTTGCCCGCTACGGCCAAATGATTATTGCCCGGGTGCGTCAAGTTTTTCACCTCTGTTGCGCCCGCGCAGCATCATCGCGCAAGACCTCCAGAAATGGCCGAAGCCGCTTTTACGTCCCTAGCCATATTCTCCAGTGTGCCCATATAACGTTCAAGTGTGGGCCAGTCCTGTGCGTCACAATAAATTGCAAGGTTAAGGCCGCAAGGCCTAGAATATTTCGCCTGATTGTGAGACAGATCCTGCGCCAGGCAATAGAGGGATTTTATCCCTGTGTCAGCTTTGATAGCGTCAAGAAAATCTATGATTTTTCTTTCGCAGTTACCGGAAAATATCGCACTGCCGGGCGGTTGAGATTGCATAAGAAATTTTCGATCAAGCGAGAGGATCAATCCTGTTTCAGATAGTTCCGCATCTTCTTTATGGATGGAGATAGGTATCTCAAATTTGCCCAGAGTTTCTGAAACCTCATCTGAGGTTGCTTCGATTACGAACTTTCCATCAGTTTCCGGGAATGGTAAGGCATGCTGCAATATATCAAAACCCTTAGGTATATCCTTAAGTTTATTGTCATAGGATTGACCCTCCGCCCTCGCCTCCTCGGCAAGCCGTGAGATGATAGCCGGACCTTCCCTCAGAAGTTTCTCGGTTTCATCCGGCGTGGTGTAAAGATATAGCACTTGCGCGGGTGCTAAGGGTCTTTGTATGCTTATTCGATGAATATCATGCAATGCACCGCCAAGGGTTGATAAGTCAATCGTCTGCCTGATTTTTTTTAGGAATGCAGTCATCGGTTTATTGGTATGTGGCTTGCCTGTATCCTTTTGCTTCTTATAAGGGAATGATTGCTTACCGGAGTCCGAAAGATAATAAAACATGGCCGGGGAATCTTTATCCAGCCATAAACGTAACGCGTTATTCGATTGTATGTTTTTCAATGTTTCATCGAGGCTGCTTGGCGGTTGCTCGCCAGCGGGGACATGAAATTTTTTGACCTCAGGCGCTGTTGTGCCCCGATATTTCGTAGGGTTTGTATAGTCGAATTCATCGAGTATCATCAAATGC
>CANHAG010000177.1 GCA_947458525.1 Rhodospirillaceae bacterium
GCCCGCAGCCATTGGTGCAACGCTGGCGGTGACAATAGCGCGGGCGGATGATGTGCGAGCCTATGCCGCTTGAGCCAAGAGCCTTGAGCCATGAGGTTTTAGCTTTATGAAGCAAGAGGCAAGGACTTGCCCTATACACCGTATCAGCTAAAACCTCTTGGCTCACGGCTCTAAGCTAACCTATGACCCTCCTGTCTAAAATCTCTCTTGGTCTAAAAAAATCCTCCTCGCGATTGAGTACGGGGATTGCTGAGATTTTCACTAAGAAAAAACTCGATGCATCGGCACTTGAATCACTCGAGGATTTACTGATTATGGCGGATGTTGGCGCTGTCATGGCCGCCGAAATCGTCGCGGAAATTGCCCAAGGTCGCGTTGATAAAGATATTTCCGAAAACGAGGTGAAAGCCTTGTTGGCCTCCGCGATTGCGCGGCGACTTGCGCCCTGTACCACGCCTTTGGATATTACCAGCGCGCCTCCGCACGTGATTGTGATGGTGGGGGTAAATGGAAATGGAAAAACTACCACCATTGGCAAGCTCGCGCATCACTATCAGCGTCTGGGTAAGCGCGTGATGCTGGCCGCGGCGGATACATTCCGCGCAGCGGCGGTGGAACAATTGCAGCAATGGGCAGCGCGTGCGAATGTCCCCTGCGTGACGGGCGCCGCAAACAGCGACCCGGCGGCGCTCGCCTTTCAGGCGACGGAGCGCGCGGTAAAAGAGCGGGTTGACCTGCTGCTGATTGACACGGCCGGGCGGCTGCAGACCAAAGCACCGCTCATGGCGGAGCTCGAGAAAATCCGCCGTGTGATAGGTAAAGCCCTGCCCGGCGCGCCACATCAGGTGATTCAGGTGCTCGACGCCACGACCGGCCAGAATGCACTAACGCAGGTGGAGGCATTCAGAGAAACTGCCGGGGTTACGGGGCTCATCATCACCAAGCTCGACGGCACGGCGAAAGCGGGGATTGTGCTGGCACTCACCGCCCGGTTCGGCCTGCCCATCCACGCGATTGGGGTGGGTGAAGCCCTAGAAGACCTGCAAGCCTTTGATGCTGGCGAATTTGCCCGGGCGCTGGTAGGGTAAATCCGCCACAAAAATTTTCACGCAGGCACAAGAAATTAACGAAAACTTAGTAATTTCTTGGTAGAATTTTCATAAAATGTTAGCGTAAAGCTAACCAAATGAATCACCTGAAAAAGTTAGAATTTTCTTAGGAAAGGGCACCCCAATGGCTGGCGGCAGGCTTAAAGCGGATCCTCTCTTTCAAGGCCTGGCGCGCCCGCCAATGGTTGCGGGGGTGAGCTACATGTATTTCGTGCTCAATGCCATGATTACCATGGTACTCTTTATCAATACCAAGGATTTTACCTCGTTTCTCTACGGTGTGTTGATTCACGGCTTCGGCTATCTGCTCTGCATGAAGGAGCCGCGCGCAGTAGAACTCTGGATGCTGAGGCTGAGCAAGGGTTTCCTTACATGGAACCGCGGTTACCATCACCACACCAACTCGTACGATGTATTTTAAATGCTGCTTGGGCAACTGAAGAAACGCACCGTCTCCAAGGTAACGCAGTCGAAGCGTGAAGTTTCGGCCGCCGATTTTATTCCCTATGATTACCATTGGGACAAAGACACCATCATCACCAAAAACAAGGAGCTGCTGCAAATTATCAAAGTGGAGGGATTTTCCTTCGAAACCGCCGATGATGATGTGGTGGACATGAAAAAAATGGTGCGCAACTCGCTCTATAAGAGCATGGCAGAAGGCACGTTTGCGCTTTATTTTCATATGGTCCGCCGCCGCCAGAGCGCTTATCCCGCTGGCACCATGCCCAAGGGGTTTGCCGAGACGGTCGATCAGAACTGGCGCAAAAAACGCGGCGGCAAGTCCAGTTTTATCAATGAGCTTTATGTCACCGTCATCCGCAAGCAGGATACACGTGGCGTGGCAAAAGTTGAGTCGCTGTTCAGAACGATCGAGAGCAAAGCGGATAAGGAATCAGAGGCAACTCAGCTGCGCGAAGCCCACAAGGAACTGAAAGAAGCAGTCCACCGCGTGCTTGCCACCTTCAGAGATTACGGTGCGCGGGTGCTCACCACCCAGATGACGGATTTCGGCCCCATGTCGGAGCCGCTGGAGTTTCTAGGACGTCTGGTCAATGGCAGTGAGTCGCAGCCCATGCTGGTGCCCTCCATGGATATTGCCCATTATCTGCCGTTCAACCGGCTTTATTTCGGCACACGGGCCATTGAGATTCGCGGCGCCAGCGGCCTGAAATACGCTGCGATGGTAAGCATCAAGGAATATTCGCCCGCCACCGCGGCAGGGATTATGGATGCATTTTTGCAGTTACCGATTGAGTTCATTATTTCCCAGTCCTACCAGTTTCTAAACCGCCAGACCAATATCGGCTCCATGCAGCTGCAACAGCGGCGCATGGCCAATGCGCAGGATGTGGCAGTGTCGCAGGTGCGCGAGATTTCCGAGGCGCTTGATATGGCGATGTCAGGTCATATCGCCTTTGGTGAGCATCATATGACCGTGATGTGTATCGAAGATAATCTGAAAGCGCTTGAAGCTTCGATTTCCATGGTGATCGCCGAAATGGTGAATGTTGGCATCAACCCGGTGCGCGAAAAACTGGTGCTTGAGCAGTGTTACTGGGCGCAGCTGCCGGGTAATTTTGAATTCGTAGGCCGCAAGGCAAAAATCAATACCCTCAATATTGCCGGCTTTGCGGCCATGCATAATTATCCTGTAGGGAAGGCAGAAGGCAATCACTGGGGGCCGGCGGTGACGGTGTTTGACACCACTTCCGGCACGCCATTCTTTTTCAATTTTCATGCGCGCGATGTGGGGCATACCACCATCATCGGTCCGACAGGTGCCGGGAAAACGGTGCTGATGAATTTTCTCTGCGCCCAATCACAGAAATTCAGGTGCCGGATGTTTCTGTTCGATAAAGATCGCGGTGCCGATATTTTTGTCCGCGCACTGGGCGGAAAATATACCCATATCGACCCCGGAAAGAAATGTTTTTTCAATCCGCTGCAGCTTGATGATACGATGGAGAACCGGTCATTTCTTGCAGAATGGCTTTCCACGCTGGTATCCGTCAATGATGAACCGGTCACCGCCGATGATTTCGAATTTATTCAGCGGGCGGTAGAGGGGAATTTCAGCCTCGATAAAAAGGATCGTGTCCTCAGGAATATTGCGCCTTTCTTTGGTCTTGAGAGTGCCGGATCACTCGCCGGCCGGCTCAAGCCATGGCACTCATCCGGCCGCTTTGCCGCCGTGTTTGATCAGGTGGAAGACGTGATGGATTTTCGCTCGAACACCGTCTTCGGATTTGAGATGGGGGATGTACTCGCCAACCGCGCCTGCCTGATTCCGGTACTGCTCTATCTCTTCCACCGCATTCAGCTTTCGCTTGATGGCACGCCCACCATAATCATTCTGGATGAGGCCTGGGCGCTCATTGATAACCGTGTGTTTGCCTCAAAAATCAAAGATTGGCTGAAGACACTTCGCAAACTCAACGGCATGGTGGTATTTGCCACCCAGTCGGTGGAAGACGCACTCAACAGCGATATCTCCGACACGCTGATTCAGCAGACGGCCACGCAGATTTTCCTCCCCAACCCCAAAGCAACGGAGGCTTACCGCAAAGCCTTCATGCTATCAGAGCGTGAATTCAATCTGCTGAAAAACACTGACCCGTCCACGCGTTATTTCCTTGTGAAGCAGGGCAAGGATGTGGTGGTCGCCCGCATCGATCTTTCGGGCATGGAAGATGTAGTGAATGTACTTTCCGGACGCGCCGAAACCGTAGCCGTTCTGGATGAAATCCGCGCCCGGGTGGGCAACGACCCCGAAGCCTGGCTGCCGATCTATTGTGAACGGGTCAGACGCACATGAATCATGCCCCCTTCAGGCGGCGCAACAGATGGGCAAGCATCGGGCTTGCCGGAA
>CANHAG010000178.1 GCA_947458525.1 Rhodospirillaceae bacterium
CATCACTGCGTCCATAAATCGTTCCTAATCCACAATAAATCCGATGGGCCCCTCAGCGCTTGGCGTATTATCTGCCGGGGTGCCAAGTGCACCAAAGAAAATGGATTCCATAAAGGTAGCCGGACGGAAATCATCCGTAGGTAATTTCACATCGCCTGAGTTCAGCGGATCCACAATGTAAGGGGTGACGGCGATGACGAGCTCTGTCTCGTTGCGCTGATACGCCGTAGAGCGGAACAGCGCCGAAAGCACCGGCACCTCGCTGGCACCGGGCAGCTGCTCTAGCGTGGAGCTCATATTATCCTGAAGCAACCCTGCAATCATGAAACCCTCTCCCGGGGCGAGCTCTACGGTCGTGGACGCCCGGCGGGTGATGAGAGAGGGAGCCACATATCCCTCGCTGGTAGTGAAAGAGTTTTCCTGACTGATCTGCGAAACTTCCGGATTGACCTGCACACGGATACGATTTTCGCTGAGCACATAGGGAGTGAATTTCAGCGACACACCGAACGGCTTATATTCAACGGTGATGGTATCCTGATCCTGCGGCACGGGAATCGGAAACTCGCCCCCTGCCAGAAACTCCGCCTGCTCGCCAGAGAGCGCCGTGAGGTTCGGCTCCGCCAGTACTTTGAGCAGCCCGTCACGCTCGAGCGCATCGACCATGGCAGCAACATCGGTACTGCCGCTGGTGCTCACGACAGAACCCTGACCGAAGGAATCTGGCGGGGTACCGAATTGCCCGAACTGAAATCCCGAATCACCAGAACCGCCGCCGACTGGTGCCGCCTGACCAAGTCCCGTGGCAATCGCAAAACTGAGGCTGCCCGTATTCACAGCCTGCAGGTTGACCCCCAGATTCCGCAGCGCGGTGCGCTGAATTTCACCAATACGGATACGCAGCATCACCTGCTGCCCTGCACTGATTTTCATGAGATTCAGAATGGGCGATTTTTCCGACGACGCATCACGCACCGGACGGCTCGTGGCATCCTCTGCCGATAATTTTCCTCTGACAAACTGTTCGGCAATTTCCACCGCCGTTGCGGCGGCTTCTGCGCTTGATACTTCCCCCGTCAGCGCAATGCGGGTATTGACCATCTCCACCCCGACGCGCTCATAGGGCAGAAATTCTTTAAGTGCTTTGCGAATAGCTGGCAGGTCATAGACTACATACACATCCACCCCCCGTATCAGGCGGCTTTTCTGGTCAAACACCCGAAGCGTTGTCTTGCCAATCTGCTTGCCGATCACAGACACTTTATTCTTGCCGTGTACATAGACATCCGCCACCTCAGGGTCGGCAATAATCACCTCACCCATATCCACGGAAGTGGTCAGCAGTTCTGAACGGTTAATGGGAACGTAAAACGTGCCCGGCCTGCTGGCAGCCCACGCGCCATGGGTGACCGCCAGCACGCTTCCAACTATAAGTAACGCGCACCATACGCGCGCACCGCAAGACCGAACCATGACCACGCCTTTTGGGGCTTGAATTGTTACTCTTGGCGCGGCGTGGTTTGTGACCTATAAGGAACTGAAAAAAGAAAGAAACCCTATTGTTCCCGCCCCACTTGCGCATTACTTCTGTGAAAAAAGAAGTGAATGCAGAAGAGGCCAACTATGCGGGCAAGTCAAGTTATCCTTCCTGACCTGTGGATTCTTCGGCAACAATGCCGCGGATAATCATCACGCCACGCCCGACGGGCGAGCTGGTGGAGGTGCGGTACTGAGAGACATCATCAATGCCTGTAATGGTGAGGGGATCGACCGCGTCCTTATCATTCAGCGACCGCAGCGCAAGAGTCAGTTCGCCCACTTCTTCCGCCAGACGCAGACGCTGCGCATCCACCGGCGACACCATCAGTGATATGGTACGGGGGATGGTGATTTGTTCATCCGCCGCCAGTCCCCCTTCGCTGCGCTGATCCACCGCCAGCACGCGCACATTGGTCAGCAGGGTTTCGGTAAGATTTTTGGTGACATCCCTCCCCGCTGAGGCGCGGCTGAGCCCTGCCGACATATCGGCCGGTCTGGTTTCGCTGACTTCATGGGTGAGCAATACATCCACACGGTCGCCGGGGAATACCAGCCCGGCCAGCCCATCCGTCTCATTGGTCTGAATGGTGATCATGCGCAGCCCTTTAGGCAGGGCGCCTGCGATAAAATTAGGGTCACTGCGATTCACCAGCTTGGCCATCACCAGGGGCTCCTGCGCCTCAAAATTCGCGCGCGCCACCATGCCGCTGGCCTTGTCATCATCGGCGGTGAGGAATCCCTTCACCATCAGATGATCGGGCCATGGCTGAATTTCAAGCATGTCATCCGTGATCAATGTTCCCGCCGGAATAGGCATGGCCGCCACAATAATATTGCGGGTTTTAATTTCCTGCGGCGCCGGCGCCGTCTGCACCACCTGAGGCTCGGGCTTATTGCCCATGCTCAGCACCATGAAGGCCGCCACGGCTGCCAGTAGAATCGCAATCACCAACCCGCCAGAACGCATGGAGCCCCCGTTTGTTTATCATGCACCATCACGCACGATGTGGATAATCATGTGCATAAGCTAGATAGAAACAAGATTATTAACAGAAAATGGTTAATTTTTTATTATGTTCCGGCTCTATCCTGTGCAGATTGATGCAGACCCGCCACAGGCGGGGGTGATGGGCATCATCGCTGTCCCATCGGTGTCATCCCGGTTTGCGGAAGCAATACCGGGATCTCCTGAAACAGGGTCAGCGCAAGCGGCGGGGGATCCCGGGACAAGCGCCCGGGATGACGAGTAGTAAGAACCATGGGGACACAATGAATTCATTGTGTCCCCGGCGTTATGTCCCCGGCGTTGGGATAATTATCGTCCCCGCGCGTGACCTTCATCAATTTTATGTTCGATACGGTCGACCGTATGGCGATTATGCCGAAGCAACAGAATCGCGCCGATGGCAGTAGAGGTAATACTGGCAACGCCGATGCCGGAATGAATGCGCGAGGTAACCCCTAGCTCCTTAAAACGTTTCCATGTGCCAATCGTCCAGCCTTTTGGGCCGTGCGTTGGGATGTTGTAATCCTTTAGCAATCGATCTGCCACGGCATTGCGGTAATTGGCAGCATTGGCGCGCATGGCATTGCTGTAATGGGTGGGAGTAATTTCCCCGCTATTACGTTGAGCCACAATATTGGTAAATACCTCCGTGTGCGTTTTTGTTATATCTTCAAACGGGGTTTTGATCTCACCAAAGCCTTTGATAAAAGAATTCCAGAAATTATAGCGCACATTATTGGCCAATGTTATAAGACCAAGTGTTCCGGCGCTAAACAAAGAACCAATCGAAATATAATCGAGGTCATGCCAATTCAGCCGCTCGCGCATCTTGGGCTGCTGGGCGGTCTTTTCTGTTTTTGTTGGTTCTTCTTGTTTAGAGGACATAGGCTGATTCTAGCATTGGAAAAGCGTTAAAATATGACATTTTGATGAAATAAACGCGTTTGCTCTTATGAAAAATCTTGCGGCTGGCGTCTGGGTGGCTAAGGTGTGGTAAAAATAATAACCCTCTAGCACAAGAAAGCATTATGTTCGGATTTGGAAGACTGCTTGGCCTGATGTCGGAAGACATGGCCATTGATCTTGGCACCGCCAATACACTTGTATACGTGAAAGGGCGCGGCATTGTGCTCAACGAACCTTCCGTTGTCGCCATGCGGCAGGAACGCGGCATGATGGTGCCTTATGCGTTCGGTAATGAGGCCAAGCTCATGCTGGGCAGAACTCCGGAGAAAATCGAGGCCACCCGCCCGCTGAAAGACGGGGTGATTGCCGATTTCCGCAGCGCCGAAGAAATGATCAAATACTTCATCCACCGCGTCCATAACCGCCGCAGCTTTACTGGCCCGCTGATTATCATCTGTGTGCCTTCCGGCTCTACGCCTGTGGAGCGCCGGGCGATTCAGGAAGCCGCCGAAAATGCCGGGGCGCGCG
>CANHAG010000179.1 GCA_947458525.1 Rhodospirillaceae bacterium
AGGAATTGAAGCGGTAAGACGCCCATGCCGACGAGGTTGGAACGGTGGATGCGCTCGAAGCTTTCGGCCACAACGGCTTTGACGCCGAGGAGGCGGGTGCCTTTGGCAGCCCAGTCGCGGCTGGAGCCGGTGCCGTATTCCTTGCCCGCGAAAATGACGAGCGGTGTTTCTTCCGCCTGATATTTCATCGCCGCGTCATAAATTGCCATCTGTTCGCCTGAGGGGATATGGCGTGTAAACCCGCCCTCCACCCCTTGCAGCATTTCATTTTTTATACGGGTATTGGCAAAGGTTCCGCGCATCATCACTTCGTGATTGCCGCGCCGCGCGCCGTAGGAGTTAAAATCGGCAGGCGTCACCCCGTGCCCGGTCAGATATTTCGCGGCGGGAGAGGTTTTGCTGATATTGCCAGCGGGAGAAATATGATCCGTTGTAATCGAATCCCCAAGTACGGCCAGAATCCGCGCGCCGGAGATATCTTTCAGCGCATCCGCCGCGACCTCGCGCGCCATATTCACGAAATAAGGCGGGTTCTGCACATAGGTGGAATCATTATTCCAGCGGTACGTTACGCCTTCCGCCACAGGGATTTTCTGCCAGGCCGGTTCGCCCGCAAACACATCCGCATATTTGCGTGCAAACATGGGCGCGGTTACTGAGCGCGCCACGGTTTCCGCCACTTCTTTATTGGTTGGCCAGATATCTTTCAGGTACACTGGCTTGCCGTCTTTTCCGGTGCCGATCGGGTCTTTGGTCAGATCCATCTCCATCGACCCGGCCAGCGCATACGCAACAACAAGGGGAGGGGAGGCGAGGTAGTTCGCCCGCACCAGCGGATGCACGCGGCCTTCAAAATTGCGGTTGCCCGAAAGCACCGAGGCCACCACAAGGTTATGATCTTTGACCGATTGTTCAATCGCCTCTTTCAGTGGGCCGGAATTGCCGATGCAGGTAGTGCAGCCATAGCCCACGAGATGAAAGCCCATGGCATCCAGCGCTTTATCAAGCCCGGCGGCGTGCAGATATTCCGTCACCACTTTCGACCCCGGCGCGAGTGAGGTCTTCACCCAGGGCTTCACACTCAGGCCTTTTTCCTGCGCTTTTTTCGCCACCAGCCCGGCGGCAAGCATCACGCTTGGGTTAGAGGTATTGGTGCAGCTGGTGATGGCCGCAATCACCACATTGCCGTGCTGTAGCTCAAATTTTTCGCCCTTTACGGCGACTTTGGCGCCGGCCGCTAATTGCCCGGCATTCAGCTTCGGCAGTTCTGCCGCGAAGCCTTGCGCGGCGTTACTGAGCGCGACCCTGTCCTGCGGGCGCTTGGGGCCGGCAAGCGAAGGTTCCACCGTGCCCATATCGAGCTCAAGCCCATCCGTAAATACGGGGTCCTGATAGGACGCATCCCGCCACATGCCTTGCGCTTTGGCGTAAGCTTCAACCAGTGCGATCGTCTCCGCCGGGCGGCTGGAAAGTTTCAGATAATTGATGGTTTCACTATCAATCGGGAAAATACCGCAAGTGGCGCCATATTCAGGCGCCATATTGGCAATGGTTGCCCGGTCGGCAAGCGCCAGATTATCAAGCCCCGGCCCATAAAACTCCACGAATTTGCCCACGACCCCCTTCGCCCGCAGCATCTGGGTGACGGTGAGGACGAGATCGGTCGCGGTCGTGCCTTCTTTGAGCGCGCCGGTGAGTTTGAACCCGACCACTTCTGGAATCAGCATGGAAACAGGCTGGCCGAGCATGGCCGCTTCGGCCTCAATACCGCCTACACCCCAGCCCAGCACACCCAGCCCGTTGATCATGGTGGTGTGGCTGTCTGTGCCCACGCAGGTATCGGGGTAAGCGAGGGTTTCATTCCCCAGCTGTTTTGTCCATACCACCTTCGCCAGATATTCCAGATTCACCTGATGGCAGATGCCCGTGCCCGGCGGCACCACGCGGAAATCATCGAACGCCTTCTGCCCCCAGCGCAGAAATTCATAACGCTCCTCGTTGCGCTCCATCTCAAGCGCCACATTTTCGTCAAACGCTGTGCTGGTGGCGTATTTATCCACCATCACCGAATGGTCAATAACCAGATCCACCGGCGAGAGCGGGTTGATTTTCTTCGGGTCACCGCCCATGCCTGCCACTGCATCGCGCATGGCGGCAAGATCCACCACAGCGGGCACACCGGTGAAATCCTGCATCAGCACGCGGGCAGGGCGATAGGCGATGTCGCGCGGCTCATTGCGGGTATTAAGCCAGGAGGCAAAGGCTCGGATATCGTCTTTCGTCACCGACACCCCGTCTTCATGGCGCAGCAGATTTTCAAGCAGCACTTTGAGTGAAAACGGCAGGCGCGAAAGATCTGCCCCCATGGCCGCAGCAGCGTTTGAAAGGCTGAAATAGGTATAGGTTTTTCCGCCCGCAGTGAGTTTAGATTTGGCGTTAAAACTATCGGCGCTTGTGGGCATGGGGAGTCTCCTCAGGAAATTTTGGAATGGTTTCTTGTTTCAGATAAGATTCTTCTATGTGTTTATAGCAGAAATGAATAAACAAAAAAATAAGCGGCAACGATAAGTCGTGTTTTTCTGGGGCATAGTGGATGGAAGAGCACAATCTCACCTTTGAAGATATTCATGTGGCGCGCGAAGGTGTGGCGCTCATCCACGGGCTGCATATGACGCTTTCGCCCGGCGATCTGCTGATGATTGAAGGGGCGAATGGCTCGGGGAAATCCACATTTCTCAAATGTCTGGCGGGGCTGATGCCGCTGGCCGCGGGCAGGGTGACGCTTGGGGAGCATGCGCTTGCATCTCACCCTCACTACCCCGCTAATTTGCTGTATCTTGGCCATAAGCGCGGGCTGCAACTCACTATGACGGTGCGCAGCAATGTGAATTTCTGGGCAAAAGCGCGGGGTACGCCGGAACTTACCGGCGCGGCACTGCATTATTTTGATCTGGAAGATGTGGCAGATCTGCCCTGCCGCATGCTTTCCGCCGGGTGGCAGCAGCGCGTGGCGCTCACCCGACTTATTACCATGCCGGCCAAGCTCTGGCTGCTTGACGAACCCACCGCGAATCTGGATGAGGAGGGGGTTGCGCTGTTGCATTCCCTCATCATGACGAGGCTGGAGCAGAGAGGGATTGTGCTGATGACCACCCATGCGCAAGTGCAGGGCGAGCGGCATAAACGCCTGAACCTGAGCGCCATTGCCAAAACCGTGCTGCATTAGAGAAATTATGTTCACCCTGTTGCTGCATGATTTGAGATATTACCTAAGCAATCTGAAAGAAGCTGCTTATGTATATATCTATTTTCTTTCCATGAGTGCGCTGTTTGTCTTCGGATTTAGCGCGGAAGGGAGCAGGGACTACGCCGCTGCAATCCTATGGGTCACGCTTATTTCCGCGCTGCTGTTAGCCTCGCCGCTTCTCTTTCAGCGGGATGAAGAGGAGGGCAGGCTCGATTACCTGCGCCTTCTGCCCATTTCGCTGGAGCTTGTCGTGGTGGCGCGTTACCTCGCCTGTTATCTTGTGTTTGTACTGCCGATTCTGGCGCTGGTGCCACCCGCAGGGCTGCTGCTGCAGATTCCACCTTCTGTCTGGGGTCAGGTGGTGGCGGTTCTGGCGCTTGGCGGGGCGCTGGTGCTGGCTGTCATTGTCATGGCGAGCGCGATGATGACTGGCTTGAGCCACCATTCCGGACTTATCGGGCTGATGGTGCTGCCGCTTCTTATTCCGCTGGTGATTTTCGGTGTCAGCGCGCTTGATGCGATTATTTCAGGCGCTGTGGCGGCGGAGGGCTCGCAGCTTTTATTACTTTCGGCACTTGCCTTTTTCCTTCTCCCGCTCGCACTGCTGGTCTCGGCATCCTGCCTCAGGGTGACGGGTGATAGTTGAGAAATGGTGCCTGTTGCCAACCTGTCAC
>CANHAG010000180.1 GCA_947458525.1 Rhodospirillaceae bacterium
GATGTTTTTGCGGCTTCGGCGATGGCGGATTTAAATTCCGGCTGGAAATATCCGGCGATTTTTCGTGTCAGCTGCACATTGGCACGGTGCATGCTTGACCAGTTATTGTCCCAGATTTTTGTTGAGACCGCATTCTTGTCGCCAATCAGCCAATCAACACCGATGGCCGCGCCAATCGTCACCAGCCGCGCCTTGCCCAGCGAGCCCCAGGACTGTTTCGGCTCACGCTCCATTTCCTCGTGCGCGGCGCGGATGGCGGGATCATTCTCCATGCGCTGCCCATGGAAGGTTCTATCGTAAAAACGCACGAGATCTGATTTATGTGTTTCAAAAAATTTGACGGCCGGAACCAGCAAGGTGCCGCCGAGCGTCATCACAAAGATATCCGTTGGCCGTTTGATCCAGTTTTGCCATTGTTTAGGATTAGCTTCCTTGTGGAAGAGGCGGTGCATGCCGTTCAGCGCCGCTTCGTAATAGCCATAAAATTTTCCGGTTTTCTCAATCGTCTGATTTTGAATTTTCCCCGATAGAATTTCGTTCGCAAGGAAACTGATGCCGCCATAGACGCTGAAATCAAAAATCCTCTCACCCTGCGTGCGTACGCGCCGATGCACGCTTACAGCAGGCGATGCTGGCAGTGCTGCATGCTGCGGTTTTTCTTCAGACTGTGAACGATGTTCCTGCATGTGATCCATTACGTTACGGGTAGTCTCAACAGACTTCCTCAATATGAAATCTAACAGATTCCGGGGCTAAGAATTGTGAAGCTTTTATGAAGGTTTACCGGCCGCGAGCGCCTTATCAGGCCTGACGCTGCGCCGCGATATCACCCGCCACGGTGTGTTCACGGGTGATCTGACTTACCCGCGGCTCCGGCGTTTCTTTCTGCGCTGTCTGCGGAGCGTAGGTAAGGCCGGGAATGATGTGCCGCGCCAGATTGATGACGGGTTTGACAGTGCCCGCGGTGACCATGGTGTAGAGCGTGTCCATGCCTACATATTTGCCATAGTCTTGAAACGCGGAGTGGTAGAGTTTTTCTCTGTCTGCCAGCGGGATGCGGCTGATGGCATTGAAATCCATTCCCGTTTTCTGGTGTGAGGCAAGCTGTTCAAACTGGTTTTCCGAAAGCCAGAACCCTTTCTGGGTCAGACGCTGGTTGATGCGTTTGGATAATTCCGGAGCCACGCGCGCGGCACCTGAGCCCAAGGCATCGCCGATGATACCGGAATATTCATCAATTCCCCTGAATCTCTTGAGCGCCGGCATGGAAAATTTATTACCCGCCCAGGTGACGATATTCGACGTATTGTGACCGAGTGCATAGCCGGCAAGATAGACCGCGCCCATGGACCCCAGCCGCCCCACGCCATAGCCTACGAGTGTGGGTTTGCGCTCATTATCAATGCGCTCATGCGCCTGGGCAACCCATGGGATATCTTCTGCGTTTTCGCCGTAATGACGGCGATCTGCCCAGCGCACAAAATCGCTCTTGATCTTGGCACCACCCCAGACGCCCGGAATCATGATGAAGGTTCCAGCGGAAGTCAGGGTCATCCCATCGGCGATGACTTTGGCCACTTCCTGACGATGGGCGGGGTCAAATACATTCATGCCGCGCCAGTCATGAATTTTATTGCGCAGCCAGTCCTGTGCCTTGGAAGGGCGCTGGCTCAAAAAGGTGCGCACGAAATTGGTGGAGTTACCGGCCAGATGGCCAAGCCCGGCGATTGCAGCGCCCGAGAATACTTCGCTGGCGCGGGCATCAAGGCTTCGTTTTTCGCCTGTAGAAGTTGCGCCGCGAAAGATACCATCCAGCGCCATGATGGTGCCAATACCATATCCGCCATATTGCACCGCTTTGAGCGCCGTCTGCGTGGATTTTTCTGAGGCAAAGCTTGCCGCGCCATTCCATATGGGTTTGGCAGAATGTTTGACCCAGTAGGTGAAGCCGGCAGAAATAGCAAGGTTCGCCCAGAAATTGATGCCCTGATCAAAAATCAGCCTATGCAGCCGCTCACCATAGGTATGGTAATCAAGCGGGCTCGCATCTTTTTTTGCATGATGTGCGGTGTCAATCATCGGCATGAATATAGTTCTCCGATGTGAACCCTACCATAAATCAGGGGGTTGAATTATGACGTTTTCGTGAAGAAAATGGCTTCGCGCTGCCACGTGCGATGGGGGAAATGGCCGGGACATGAATAAAAAAAAGGCGGCCGGATGACCAGCCGCCCTTCGGCAGAAAATCAGGTAACGTAAGGGGTTAGAAGTCCATATCCCCCATGCCACCCATGCCACCACCCATACCGCCCATACCACCGGCGGCTGCGGCTTTTTTCTCCTCCGGCTCCTCGGCGATGAGGGCTTCGGTGGTGATCATCAGGCTTGCAACCGAAGCAGCATCCTGCAGGGCGCAGCGCACTACTTTGGTCGGGTCGATGATACCGGCCTTGATCATATCGGTATATTCGAGGGTCTGAGCATCGAATCCGTAATTAGTATCGTCGGACTCGAGCAGCTTGCCCGCAACCACCGCACCATCCAGACCTGAATTCTCAACAATCTGGCGAATCGGAGCCTGCAATGCGCGGCGCACGATATTGATGCCCGCCCGCTCGTCGTCGTTTGCTGCCTTGATTTTATCAAGGGTGCGTGAAGCGTAAAGCAACGTCACACCACCGCCGGGCACAATGCCTTCTTCGACCGCAGCGCGGGTGGCGTGTAGCGCATCATCCACACGGTCTTTGCGCTCTTTCACTTCCACTTCGCTGGCGCCGCCCACTTTCAGCACGGCCACACCGCCCGAAAGTTTGGCGAGGCGTTCCTGCAGCTTCTCGCGGTCATAGTCTGAGGTGGTTTCCTCAATCTGTGCCTTGATCTGCGTGCAGCGCGCTTCAATAGCTTTTTTGTCGCCCGCACCATCGACAATGGTCGTGTCGTCTTTGGTGATGACCACTTTTTTCGCCTTGCCGAGCATGGAGAGATTCACACTCTCAAGCTTGATGCCCAGATCTTCGCTGATTACTTCACCCTTGGTGAGTACGGCGATATCATCGAGCATCGACTTGCGGCGATCGCCAAAGCCCGGAGCCTTGACGGCAGCCACTTTCAAGCCGCCACGCAACTTGTTGACCACGAGGGTGGCAAGCGCTTCGCCTTCCACATCTTCCGCGATAATAAGGAGCGGACGCTGCGACTGCACCACGGCTTCCAGCACCGGCAGCATGGGCTGCAGGCTTGAAAGCTTCTTCTCAAAAATCAGTACCAGCGGATTTTCAAGTTCCACCGACATTTTCTCGGCGTTGGTGATGAAATAAGGCGAGAGATAGCCACGGTCGAAATTCATGCCTTCCACCACATCCAGCTCGAAATCGAGCCCTTTGGCTTCTTCCACGGTGATGACGCCTTCTTTGCCCACTTTCTCCATGGCCTCGGCAATTTTATTGCCGATTTCCTTATCGCCATTGGCCGAAATCGTGCCCACCTGTGCAATCTCGCTGTGGCTTTTGATTGGCTTCGATTTTTTCTTCACATCTTCCACGATGGCATCCACCGCTTTATCAATCCCGCGCTTCAGATCCATCGGGTTGAGGCCTGCGGCCACTGCCTTGCTGCCCTCGCGCACAATGGCCTGCGCAAGCACGGTCGCGGTCGTGGTGCCGTCTCCGGCCAGATCTGCGGTTTTGCTCGCAACCTCGCGCAGCATCTGCGCGCCCATGTTCTGGAATTTGTTGGAAAGGGTGATTTCCTTAGCCACCGTCACCCCGTCTTTGGTGATGCGCGGCGCACCGTAGGATTTCTCAATCACCACATTGCGCCCTTTGGGGCCAAGGGTAACTTTCACCGCATTGGCGAGAATATCCGCGCCACGCAGAATTTCATCACGCGCCGGAGCGCTGAAGCTGATCATTTTAGCCATA
>CANHAG010000181.1 GCA_947458525.1 Rhodospirillaceae bacterium
CTTGGCTACCAGACACCCGCCCAAGCAAGCGCCGGTCTGCGCCAGACTCTTGCGGTCGCGCACCCCGGCGCTTGCACAACCGATGCATCACCCCTATGCTACCCGCAGGACTCTACTTCCAAGTGACTCAACTTTGGGGAGCAGGTCAATCCGCCTCAATCTGATTGCATATTTCAGCTACGACAGGTGCAACATTGTAGCGGTTTATTACGTTAACATCCGTGCTCTTTAGCGTAATATCTTTCAGCGTACAGCGATCCGAAAAAACGATGATAGACCGCATAGGGACGCTCTGCCCTACAAGATTCTTTAAGTGTCTAATATGTGAGGCGTTTTGCATTATTGGATTATAGAAACGCTCCTTGTGACTGCGTCCTCGGCCTTTAGGTAGTGTCTGTGTCCAATTTTGATGTGCTTCATTACCAAAAATCCAACCGCTGTAATTTTTACTTTCAAATACGAATAGTCCTTTTGAGCATATCAGGAGCACATCAATTTCGGTTGCTTCTCCATTCCCCTTTGGAATGAGTACATTAAATAAAAATTTGCCGCCGTTATCTTCAAAGTGGCGCAAGGCTTCATAAGTCAGATATTCAGCGTATCTTCCCTTGTCACGTCTAACGGACGAATAGGGAGCTTTCGTAATATGATAATATGAGCCTTTTTTGTATTGCCTGTTCTTATATACAAGAACGGCAACCGTTGCACATAATATCAGGATAAGAAGCATGTTCCAGTGTCCTTAAGTCCCTAGTCGTTAGCAAGTTGTAATCTTTTATATTCTTTTCAACTTCCGGAATGATAAAAACAACCTGCAATTTCGTGAGGGCATCAATCCAATCCCGATGCCGAATGTTCCCCCGTGGCCTATGCCGAATGTGACGAATAAATGACCGCACAGCAGCAAATAAACTGCTCTATGAGCCAAGGGAGGGCGAACTAATCACGCCTCTCTACGGGGCTTAGAATCGACTGCTGCTATTGACATTCATGCGGCTGGTGTGACATGAAGGTGCGACATAAACCAGTCACCATCGGGTGAGGGTCAAGCCTACAGGCCACTTCAAGGAAATGGGTTCGATTCCCTTCACCCGCTCCATAGTTACCCGGGGCGAAGTCCCCGGGTAACTATGGAATGACCGAATCGAACCCGGCAAGAGGGTTCGACAAAACGCCAGCAGGCGTTTTGGACGACGTAGTCGCCCGTAGGGCGAGGGTCAGGAGACCCAGGGTCAATCCCTTCAACCGCTCCAATTCCATCCAGATTGTATGCTTGAGGTGAGAGTATTGCATAACCCGGAAATTTGTCATGCCCGCGTAGGCGGGCATCCAGTGCGGCGCGTTTCGGCGTGAGATTCCTGTGTGCTGGGTCCCCGCCTGCGCGGGGATGACAGCTAAAAATGATGGTACGATGCCTCCTAATGATGGCAGGAAAATCGTAGATTTCACGAAACTGTCACATAACTGGCGGCCAGACTTTGCTATAAAAGAGAGGAGAAAAATCTAGCAAGGGAGTTTAGTCATGGGTTTTTTTAGAAATCTTCTTTTCGGACCGGAAGCGACAGCCTATGCGCCTGCACCGGTAACGTTTACGCCGCCCCCTGCCCCGCCAGTGGCTCCGGTGAACCCGGCGGCCGTGGCAAATGACAATGCCACGAATGAGAATCAGCGCGCCACAAACCTTGCCGAAGAGGCGAATAAGTATTTATTGCACGACTTTAAGAAAACACAGATCAAGAACCTCTACACCGGTGAAGATGTCGACATGCCGGTAGTGGCGGTGGAGTTGACGGCGTCTGAGCATGGTCAAGTTAGTTACGCAAGTAGGATTCGTGGGGCTACTGATTCTGCAGAATTAAAAATCCGCCTGAGTGAAGCCGCCGGCGGGTTTGATTTCCATAGCGTCAACCTCGCCTTGCGCCAGGTGCTGAATCATATTCCTCTGCTTAAAGGTAAGCTGGGGTTTGAACCGGAGAAACAACCAACCTTCCGCGAGGCATGGCAGATCATCGCGCCCGTGCTGCAAAAACACGGGGTGGATGAACACACGGTTGAAAGTCTGAAGAAGCATTTTTCTGTCCATCCTGAGATGTCAATGAACCGGTGGAACTGGGATAAAATCAAAGTCACGCATGATGCCGGGAAGGTACAGGCGAAAATTATGCCTGAGCCAAACCGGGCAGAGGATGCCAATAAAATCGCCTCCACCGATCAACAGATTGTGGATTTTGTCAACGCACATAAAACGCAGATTCTTGACCATATGAAAGCCAAAGTGCTGGCACTTTCGCCCTTGCCCGAAGGGGTGACGGCGGAAAGCCTTGCCGGACTTGATTTGAAAGTGACGATGGAGGCGAAAGATCGCTATGAACAAGGCATTCAAGTTGAGTTTGGCAATGGGCCGGAGATGAAAGAAACTGCACTCGCCAAAATCAATACTGAATTGCTCGATAAATTTTTCACCGACGCTCTGGTGCATGCGGGCGGGAAATTGCCCGAATTTTTCTCGAACGTGGCGGATGGCGCGATGGTGGCCGATATCATCCGCCAAAAAACCAACAACGATCCGGCCTTAGAGAATATCCTCAAGGCCGATCATTTTCTGAGTGATGAGGCGAAAGCGGAACGCGCTGAAATCCTGGAAAAAGCTGGCGCACGAATGGTTAATGCTGCGCAGGAGCAGGGCGGCGAACATACCCGTGATATTATCATGACGCTTCCTCTGCCAAAGGGTGTAACCCTGCCCCAGCTGCGGGCGGATATTGTAAACGCGAAGCATCAGCTGACGACGACGACTTCCGGCCAAGGCCACGGCCGCGCGGTCTAGGGTACGCGTCATCCCGGGACAAGCCCGGGATGCTGCGTGAACCGCACCGCGGCTGAAAAATCCCAACATCTTGTCTAAAATTGTTTTTTTGCTGCGGCGCATGGGGAAATGCTTCTCAAATGCTCGTAGCTAGTGTAGGGTGCTATCAGTATGTGGCGTGAGTGAAATCATCGGGCGTGAAATGTGGGCGCGTATTCCCTCCCCCGCAGGGGGAGGGGATTCTCGTCGGCACCCCTTTTGGTCTCTATCAAGCTGCTGGAATCTTTCTTGGAGTCCTCGCACCATGTCTTCTTCCGCTGTCATTGCCGGTTATGTCCGCTCCCCTTTCACCCAAGCCACCAAAGGTGCGCTCGCCCGAGTGCGGCCAGATGATCTGGCGGCAGAAGTGGTGCTGGCGCTCATCAAAAAAACGGGGGTGAATCCGGCCGACATAGAAGATCTGATGCTCGGCTGTGCGTTTCCTGAAGGCGAGCAGGGCTTTAATCTCGGGCGGATTGTGGTGCAGCTTGCGGGGCTGCCCTTGGAGGTGGCGGGGGTCACGGTGAATCGCTGGTGCGGCTCCTCCATGGAGGCGATCCATATGGCCGCAGGCAATATCGCCGCGGGCAAGGGCGAGGTGTTCATCGCCGCCGGGGTCGAATCCATGAGCCGCATTCCCATGGCCGGGTTTAACCCTCTGCCCAACCCGGCACTTTATCAGAAAATGCCTGCGGCCTATATGTCCATGGGGCTGACGGCGGAAAATCTCGCCAGACAATTCAAGATTGACCGCAACGCGCAGGAAGCATTTGCCCTTGCCAGCCACGCGAAAGCGGCGGCGGCGGATATGTCGGGCGAAATTGTGGGGATTTCGATTCCCCGCCTTGCGCCCCTGCCCTCTCATTCACTCCCCCCGCAAGCGGGGGGAGCAGGAGGGGGGAATGGTGCGGCTGGCGCTGGATCGCCAGGTAAAATTCCCCCCCTTACGTCCCCCCCGCCTGCGGGGGGGATCATCATTGATAAAGACGGCACTATCCGCGCGAATTCCACGCCGGAAGATTTGGCGAAACTGGCGCCCGTATTTGATGCGAAAGGCACGGTGACGGCGGCAAC
>CANHAG010000182.1 GCA_947458525.1 Rhodospirillaceae bacterium
CAAGCTGCATGTTTTTACGCAACGGCCCAAGCTCGCGGGTTTTCAGCTGGTCAATACGCTGACCCAAAAACACCACCTCGCCCTCGGCCTTAATCAGGCGCAGAACGCCGTAGCCGAGTGAGGATTTGCCCGAGCCCGATTCGCCCACCACCCCGACCGTTTCTCCGGCGCGGATGAAAAGCGGGATGTTTTTCACCGCCTCCGTATAGCCAATCGTGCGCCGCAGAATGGTTGATGTGATGGGGTAGCGCACCGAGATACCGTCGGTGCGCAGCACATCGGTTGCCGGGCGCGGAATAGGCACGGCGCTGCCATGGGGCATGGAGTCGAGCAGAAGCCTTGTATAGGGATGTTTGGGCTGCGCAAAAATATCTGCCACCTTGCCGGCTTCCACAATCGCCCCCGCCCGCATGACGGCGACTTTATCCGCCACTTTACGCACGGTGGTAAGGTCATGGGTAATCAGCATGACCCCCATCTGCCGGGCGGTCTGCAGGTCTTTGAGCAGTTTCAGAATCTGCTGCTGCAGCGTGACATCAAGCGCGGTGGTGGGTTCATCTGCAATCAACAGATCCGGGTCGTTGGCGATCGCCATGCCGATCATGATGCGCTGGCGCTCGCCGCCGGAAAGCTGGTGAGGGTATAGGTCTTTGCGGCCTATGAAATGCGGCAGACCCACCGCTTCCAGCAGCTGTTTGATTTTCTCCTGCGCTGGTTCCCCGCGCTCTTTCCGGTGCCATTTGTAAGATTCCACCAGTTGCCGCTCAACCCGGTGCAGGGGGTTCAGTGCCGTCATGGGTTCCTGAAAAATCATCCCCACCTGATTGCCGCGCAGGGACTGAATGCGTTTCCATGACGCATGAAGCAGCGGCTCGTCCTTGAAATAAATCTGGCTTTGCGGGCTGAGCGTGGCCTCTTTGGGCAGCAGCCGCAGAATCGAAAGAGCGGTGAGGGATTTACCCGATCCTGATTCACCAACGAGCGCCAATACCTCGCCTTTTTCAAGGGTGAGCGAGACACCTGCCACCGCCGCAGGGCTGCTGCCAAACCGCACCTCAAGATTCTCAATACGCAGGAGGGTCATCGTGCTTCTCCGCTGAAAATTTTACGCGGGTTGAATGCATCGCGCACCGCCTCGCCGATAAAGAGGGTGAGGGATAAGGTAATGGCGAGCACGAAAAACCCGACAAGCCCCAGCCATGCGGATTGCGGGTTATTCTTGCCCTGTTGCAGTAATTCGCCAAGCGAGGGTGAGCCCGAAGGCAGGCCAAACCCGAGAAAATCGAGCGAAGCGAGGGTGGTAATCGCCCCTACCACCATGAACGGCACGAAGGTGAACACCGAGACAAGCGCGTTGGGCAATACATGGCGGAACATGATGGTCAGTTCCGGCACGCCAAGCGCACGCGCAGCGCGCACATAATCGAAATTCCGCGCCCGCAGAAATTCGGCGCGCACGAGATCGACCAGCCCCATCCATGTAAAACAGAGCATGAGGCCCAGAATCCACCAGAAATTAGGCACGACCATGGAAGAAAGAATGATGAGTAGAAACAGCATCGGCAGTCCGTGCCATATCTCGATGAAGCGTTGCAGCAGCAGGTCAAGTACCCCGCCGAAATAGCCCTGCAACGCGCCGAGCGTGACCCCCACCATACTTGAGAGCGAAACGAGAATGAGCGCAAAAAGCATGGAGACGCGGAAGCCGTAAATCACGCGGGCGAGCACGTCACGCGCCTGATCGTCGGTGCCCAGAAGATTTGTACCATCCGGCGGCGAGGGCGCGCGGGTGATGTCAAAATTGATGCTGGCATAATTATAGGGAATGGGGGGTTTAATCATCCAGCCATGGCGGGTAATCTCGCGGGTCACCCAGGGGTCGTTATAATCCGCTTCGCTCTCAAGCGCGCCGCCGAACGTGCCAGTTTCGGTATAGGTTCTGAAAATCGGGAAGAGATACTCGCCCTTGTATTTCACCAAAATGGGACGGTCATTGGCAATGAACTCGGCGCCAAGGCTTAAGATAAAGCAGACAAGCAGAATCCAGAATGACCAGTAGCCCCGCCGGTTGGCCTTAAAGGTCTGCCAGCGGCGGCGCGGAATTGAAAGCGGCTGGGTGGATTGTAGGTATTTTTCAGTCATGCCGAACCATAGCTCCTTCCTTATCCTTGCTAAGGCAAGCTCGGCCGGGTTCTTTACCCTGCTCCCCCCCTGAGGGGGAGCGGGAACTTGCGGGGCGTAGCGCCGCGAGTTCCGTGGGGGGATTTCTTCCTTTGTCACCCCCCACCGAAACGCTGAAGGAGCGTTTCGACTCCCCCTCAGGGGGGGAGTAGGGAGTTTGGAGAAGGTCTGTAACCTTAACGGATTGAACCCTTCTATCCATCACTGCCTCGCCTCAAAATCAATGCGCGGATCGACGAGCATATAGGTGATATCGCCTAAGAGTTTCAGCACAAGCCCTATCAGGGTATAGATAAAAATCGTGCCAAACATGACCGGGTAATCTCGGCTGAGCGCGGCTTCGAAGCCAAGAAGCCCCAGCCCGTCGAGCGAGAAAATCACCTCAATGAGGAGTGAGCTTGTAAATAAAATTCCGATAAGGGCGGCAGGCAGGCCGGCAATCACAATCAGCATGGCGTTACGGAATACATGGCGGTAAAGCACGCGCCGCTCGGGCAGACCTTTGGCGCGCGCCGTCATGACGTAATGTTTGCTGATTTCTTCAAGAAATGAATTTTTGGTAAGCAGCGTCAGCGAGGCGAAGCCGCCAATGACCATGGCAAGGACGGGCAGGGTGATATGCCAGAAATAATCCAGAATTTTGCCGCCAAGGCTCAAGCTCTTCCAATCATCTGATGTCAGCCCGCGTAAGGGAAAAATCTGCCAGTAGCTGCCGCCGGCAAATAAAATCAGAAGCAGAATCGCAAAGAGAAACCCGGGAATCGCCTGGCCGATAATCACCACAAGGCTGGTATAGGTATCAAAGGGCGTGCCTTCCTTCACCGCTTTACGGATGCCAAGCGGAATGGAAATGAGGTAAACGAGCAGGGTCGTCCATAACCCGAGCGAAATCGAGACCGGGAGCTTGGCGAGGATGAGGCTGATCACCGGCTCGTCGCGGAAAAAACTGTTGCCGAAATCAAACCGCGCATAATCGCCGAGCATTTTGAAAAACCGCTCATGGGCAGGCCTGTCAAAGCCATAGTGTTTTTTGAGATCGGCCAGTAATTCCGGGTCAATCCCCTGCGCGCCGCGGTAGCCGCTCTGCCCCTGTTGCTGCTGTAATGAGCCGGATTGTGCGCCCCCAAAATCGGTTCCTGGCCCACCCACACGCCCGCCTCCTGCGCCATGCAGGTGGCCTTGCGTCAACTGCGCGACCATCTGCTCGACCGGCCCGCCGGGGGCGGCCTGAACAATCAGAAAATTGATGAGCAAAATCCCCAGCAGGGTGGGGATCATGAGCGCAAGACGCCTGAGGAGATAACCGATCATGGGCGCACCTCGTGGGGGGATGATCTGATGATCAGATGATCCGATAATCCGTGAAGGAAGATCGAATGACGAAAGAATAATTCAATATGAACGACAAAGCCAATCCCACGGATCATCCGATCATCCGATAATCTGATCATCGTGCCTCCTTCGCCCACCAGCTATCAATCGCCGTGTTGTAGGCGGGCTGGATGTCCGGTTTGCCGAATTTATCCCAATGCACAATACGCCAGGCGCTTAAATGCCAGTGCGGGATAACATAAAATTCCCATAACAGCACGCGGTCGAGGGCGCGGGCGGCGGTGCGCAGCTCTTCGAGCGACTGGGCGTTCATGATGCGTTCTACCAGCCTGTCCACTGCCGGGTTTTTTGCGCCCCCCAGATTCCGGCTTCCCTCAATAGCGGCTTGCGAGGAGTGC
>CANHAG010000183.1 GCA_947458525.1 Rhodospirillaceae bacterium
CGTGCCATCATGGAAGAATTGCTGCTTGATCTGATGTATGACGTGCCGGGTGCGGAAGATATTTCCGAAGTCATCATCAATGGCGAGGTGGTGGATGGCAAAGCCCAGCCCGTGATCGTCCATGACGGCGGCAAGAAAACACCGGCAGGTAAGAAGGCTTAGCCCGGCGTCATTGCGGGTACCTTCTTTTTCTGCCTCAATCTGTCTCTTGCAAATTTCCGTGTAAAACTCGCGCTTTTTGATTGAACGCCGGTTCACTCAGGTGTAGCCTGATGCTTCATTTTTAGGGAGCAGACCATGTCCACCAAAACCGAAATCAAGCCCGCCGAAAAGAAAAAAGCCCTCGAGGGCGCGCTCGCGCAGATTGAAAAAACCTTCGGCAAAGGTTCGATCATGAAGCTTGGCAGTCAGGAACGGCCAGAGCTTGAAGTGATTCCCACCGGCTCGCTCGGGCTAGATATTGCGCTTGGGGTCGGCGGCATCCCCAAAGGCCGGGTGATTGAGATTTACGGGCCGGAAAGCTCGGGCAAAACCACCCTCACCCTGCACTGTATTGCCGAATGCCAGCGGGCGGGTGGCACCTGCGCGTTTGTGGATGCGGAACATGCGCTCGACCCCGTTTATGCAAAAAAACTCGGCGTGAATGTGGATGAGCTGCTGCTCTCTCAGCCCGATACGGGCGAACAGGCGCTGGAAATCGCCGATACGCTCGTGCGCTCCGGTGCCATTGATATGGTGGTGGTGGATTCGGTGGCGGCACTCGTGCCCAAGGCCGAACTTGAAGGTGAAATGGGAGATGCCACCATGGGCGCGCAAGCCCGCCTGATGAGTCAGGCGCTGCGCAAACTTACCGGCACCATTTCACGCACCGGCTGCACGGTGATTTTTATCAACCAGATCCGTCAGAAAATCGGGGTGATGTTTGGCAATCCCGAAACCACGACCGGCGGTAATGCGCTGAAATTCTACGCCAGCGTGCGGATTGATATTCGCCGCATTGGCGCAATTAAGGAAAAAGATCAGGTTATCGGCAGCCTCACCCGCTGCAAGATCGTGAAAAACAAAGTTTCACCGCCCTTCAAAGTGGTGGATTTTGATATTATCTACGGTCAGGGCATCAGCAAGGAAGGCGAGCTGATTGATATGGGCATCAAGGCCGGGGTGATTGAAAAATCCGGTAGCTGGTTCGCGTTCAAAGATCAGCGTATTGGTCAGGGCAAGGAGAATACCCGCCAGTATTTCCGCGAGAATCCCAAGGCGGCGGAAGAGGTGGAAAAAGCAATCCGTGCGCGGGCAAGCCAGCTTGCCGCTGCGCTTGAAGGCACACCCTCTGGCGAAACCGAAGAAAAGGGCGATGACGGCGCGGCAGCCGCATAGCCGGTGGCGCATTGCTGGTTGAAATTATATATCTGAAAAAAGGAGAAGCTATGCGAACAAGAAGTATAACATTTTCCGTAATTGCGGTTTCAACCCTTTTACTGCTGGCTGCCTGTGGCGGCGGCGGTGAGGATACGCAGGTGACCAACACAACAGTCAGCACCGGTCAGCAATTGATTGATTTGAAAAGAGCCCTCGATACCGGGGCGATTACGCAGGAAGAGTACGACGACGCGCGCGATAGAATTCTGCGTCAGTAGCCTTCTTATTGCGGCAGAGGTTTGTTCCTCTCTCATTCTTTCGGGCGGATCATCGCTTCCGGCCGCACCCATGCGTCAAACTGCTCTGCCGTAAGTAACCCAAGCGCAATGGCCGCCGCTTTCAGTGTTGTGCCTTCGTGATGGGCTTTTTTGGCGACCTTGGCGGCGTTATCATAACCGATATGTGGATTCAGTGCCGTCACCAGCATCAGGGAATTATTCAGATGCGCGGTGATATTTTCTTGCACCGGCTCAATCCCCACCACGCAATGCTCGGCAAAACTGCTCGAGGCATCCGCCAGCAGGCGGATGGATTGCAGTATGTTAAAAATAATCACGGGCTTGAATACATTCAGCTCAAAATGCCCGTTCGAACCCGCAATCGACACCGCTACGTGATTGCCCATCACCTGCGCCGCCACCATGGTCATGGCTTCAGACTGGGTGGGGTTGACCTTGCCCGGCATGATGGAAGAACCCGGCTCATTCTCCGGCAGTGAAATTTCGCCAAACCCGCAGCGCGGGCCGCTTCCCAGCAGGCGGATGTCGTTGGCAATTTTCATCAGCGACACGGCAAGCGTATTGAGCGATCCGGAAAGCTCCACCAGCGCATCATGCGCGGCGAGCGCCTCGAATTTATTGGGGGCAGTCACAAAGGGCAGCCTGGTAATGGCGGCGACTTCCTTCGCAAACGCCACATCGAACCCTGCCTTGGTATTCAGCCCCGTGCCAACCGCCGTGCCGCCCTGCGCCAGCTGATAAAGCCGTGGCAGCGCCGCTTTCACCCGCTCTATCCCATAGTCGATTTGCGTGGCATAGCCCGAGAATTCCTGACCCAGCGTCAGCGGTGTGGCGTCCTGCAGATGGGTGCGGCCGATTTTCACGATATCCTTAAACGCCGCGGCTTTTTTGGCGAGTGCGCGGTGCAGCATATCAAGGGCAGGCAGAAGCGTGTGGTGAATCTGCTCTACGGCGGCGATATGCATCGCGGTCGGGAACGAGTCGTTCGAGGATTGCCCCATATTCACATGGTCATTGGGGTGTACGGGTTTTTTGCTCCCCATCACCCCGCCCAGAATTTCAATCGCGCGGTTGGAGATCACCTCGTTCGCATTCATGTTGGTCTGGGTGCCCGAGCCTGTCTGCCACACCACCAGCGGAAAATGCGCATCCAGCGTGCCATCCATCACTTCGCTCGCGGCTTTGATCATCGCTTCGCCGAGCGTTTTATCAAGCGCACCAAGTTCTATATTCACCTTGGCCGCTGCGCGTTTCAAAATACCCAGCGCGCGGATGAGGGGCAGGGGCATGGTCTCGCCGCCTATTTTGAAATTCATGAGCGAACGCGCGGTCTGCGCGCCCCAGTATTTATCGGCGGGCACGTCAATGGCGCCGAAAGAATCGGTTTCACTGCGGGTGGCATGCGTCATTTTCTGGGCGGCGGTCATTGTTCCTCCTTGTCATCTTTCTTGGGGCAGGTATTTCTAGCTCAGTTGCACGCGCGCGGAAATGAGAAAATGAGGCAGGCATAGGCTATGGATAAAAAAGTCTGGAACCGTGGCACGGCGCATCTGACCAGTGCCTGCCCCATTATGGGGAGGCTTATTGCCGCCTATCCCGGTGAGGGGCTGACGCGCCGGGAGGACGGATTTTATACCCTGCTGCGCGCGGTGGTAGGCCAGCAGATTTCTGTGAAAGCGGCCGATGCAATCTGGCGGCGGATGGAACAGAGCATCCGCCCGCTTGCGCCTGAGAAACTGGCGCGCATGCGTATCAGCAGCTTGCGCGCGTTCGGACTTTCAGAGCAGAAAGCAGGCTATGCAAAAAACATTGCCAGATTCTGGATGGAGACAAACCCGAACTGGCAGGATTTTTCTGATGAAGAAGTGATCGCCGCGCTTACCCGCATCAAAGGGGTGGGGAGATGGACGGCGGAAATGTTTCTGATGTTCCACCTGACAAGGACAGATGTGCTGCCACTCAAAGACCTCGGGTTGCTCAAAGCCATCGACCTGCATTACCCTGCCAGACGCCCGCGCAAAACAGAGGATTATCAGGCGCTGGCGGAAGACTGGCGGCCTTACCGCAGCATCGCCACCTGGTATCTCTGGCGCGCGCTTGACCCCATACCGGTTGAGTATTGATGAGATCAGACGAGGGTCTGCATCACTCCATATGCTGGCCGCCATTGACCGAAAGCGTCTCGCCGGTGATGAAGCCCGCCTCGTCTGCCGCTAAGAAAC
>CANHAG010000184.1 GCA_947458525.1 Rhodospirillaceae bacterium
ATGAGCCATGATCAAATCCTGCAGTTTATCTTCCGTGCCGGGTTTTCGACCGCAGAGAAAGTGACGAGCGTCTCCGGCCGTGGGGTGGGGATGGATGTGGTGCGCACCAATATTGAAAAAATCGGCGGCACGATTGATCTGAAATCTATTCAGGGCAAAGGCTCAACCTTTCATATTAAAATTCCTCTGACTCTGGCGATTGTCTCGGTGCTGCTGGTGCAGGCTGGCGGCCAGAGTTTCGGTCTGCCGCAGCTGAATGTGATGGAGCTGGTGCGGGTGGATGCATCGTCGGAATTCACGATTGAATCCATCAATCAGTCCCGCATTCTGCGCCTGCGGGATAAGCTCCTGCCGCTGGTAACGCTCACCGATCTGCTAGGCCTACCCCCTGCTATCAAATCCCCTGCGGTGGCGGGAGAGGGAGGGGATGCAGGTACGTATATCGTGGTCACGCGTGCGGGTGCGAGTGATTTCGGGGTGATAGTGGATGCAATTCATGATACGGAAGAAATCGTAGTCAAACCCGTGACCCACCTGCTTGATGCGGTCGATATTTATTCCGGCAATACCATTCTGGGCGATGGCAGCGTGATCATGATTTTAGACCCTAACGGTATCGCGCGGGCGATTGGCGATCTTGACCTGGGCGGTCAGGTGGGCGATGTGGAAAAGCGCGGGTTCTCGACCGAGCGCACCGGCAGCTTCCTGCTATTTGATACTGGTGATGCGTCACCCAAGGCCGTACCACTCGAACTGGTGGCGCGACTTGAGGAGGTGAAACTGGCCGAAATCGAGCAGTCTGCCGGGCACCCGGTGGTGCAGTACCGTGGCGAGCTGATGCGGCTTGTTACCCTGCCGGGCTGCGAGTTTCCCAAAGGCTCGGCCGGTCTTATTCCTGTGATCGTATTCCATTATGACAGTAAAATCGTCGGCCTTGCGGTGCAGACGATTGCCGATATCGTCACCGCCCCGACGAGCCTCAAGCTTTCCTCCACCCAGTCGCAATATCTGGGCAGCATGGTGATTGCCGAAAAAACGACAGATGTAGTGGATGTCGGGTTTATCCTCAAGGAAATCGCAAGCGACGTGACGAACATGACCGCCACACTCGAGCGGGTGGATGGTGTGGAGCTGCTCATGGCGGAAGACAGCATCTTTTTCCGCAACATGGCCGAGCCGTTTCTGCGGGCGCTGGGCTACCGCGTGACGTCCGTACATGACGGGGCGGCGGCACTGGAAGTGCTGCAGAAGCGCAGTTTCGATGTCATCGTCACCGATATTGAAATGCCGGAGATGGATGGTTACGAGCTGGCACAGCATATCCGAAGCGATGTGCGTTACCAGTCGGTGCCGATCATTGGGTTTTCCTCTACCGCCGGCGATCTGGCGCGGCAGAAAGCCCTGCAATGCGGCATGCAGGACATGATCCTCAAAACCAACCGCGAGGCGCTGGCACTGGCGCTTGTTAAACATCTGCAACCACGCAAAGGGGAGGCGGCGTAATGAGCGCAGGCGCATTGATAGTTCCCGGTTCAGTAGCGGGCGCGTCGTCGCCCGCACTTTATGGCGGGCTGAGGCAGGAATTCGTCACCCTCAGACTGAACGATCAGCTTTTTGGCATCTCGGTCATGGCGGTACAGGATGTGCTGAGGCGTCAGCCTATTTCACCCATTCCGCTCGCACCGGAAATTGTCGCCGGTTCGCTGAATCTGCGCGGCCGAATCGTCACCGCGATTGATCTGCGCAGGCGGTTAGGCATGGGCGACTACCCCAACCCTGAACGTACGATGAAAGTCGTCGTTGAATATCAGAGCGAGCTTTTCGCCTTCATGGTAGATAATGTGGGCGATGTGATGATTTTAGAAATGAACCGGTTTGAAAAAACCCCCGCCAATATCGATACCCTCTGGCGCGGGGTGTCGGCCGGGGTGTTCAAGCTTGATAAGGAGCTGCTCGTGATTCTGGATGTAGGCGCGGTGGTGGACGGTAAGGCGGTGCAGCATGGCTGAGCGTACCTGTCTGATTGTGGATGATTCCAAAATCGTCCGCAAGGTGATGCGTAAAATTATTGAGCCGCTGGGCTTTGCCATTCTTGAAGCGGAAGACGGGCAACAGGCGCTCGATGCGTTTGAGCAAGACGAGATTGCGCTTGTAATGCTTGACTGGAACATGCCGGTGATGAACGGCATGGAGTTTCTGTTAGCACTGCGCGCCCGCACCGACCTCACCCAGCCGATGGTAGTGTTCTGCACGACCGAAAATGAGTTCACAAAAATTCAGGAAGCGCTAATGAACGGGGCGAATGAATATGTGATGAAGCCGTTTGATGAAGAAATCATTCGCGGCAAACTCGAACAGTTGGGGCTGATTTAACCCCCGTGACGGAAACATTTTCCAGTTCGCCCTCGGAACCTTCTTCCCCTGTGCGCGTGATGGTGGTGGATGACTCCGCCGTCATTCGTGGCATTGTCACCCGCGCCCTGGGGCAGGAGCCTGGCATCAGCGTGGTCATCTCTGCGGCGGATGGTAAAATGGCGGTGGATATGCTGTCCCAGCATCCGGAGATTGAAGTGGTGGTGCTGGATATTGAAATGCCGGTGATGGATGGGCTTACAGCCCTGCCGCATCTGCTCAAAGCCTCGCCGCATGTGCGTATTATCATGGCCTCCACCCTGACGCTGCATAATGCCGAAAGCAGTTTGCGCGCCCTTACCCTTGGCGCGTCAGATTATGTGCCCAAACCTTCCGCGCGTGATATTGACGCTTCCGCGAATTTTCACCGCGAGCTGAAAGAAAAAATCCTGACGCATGGCCTTGCCGCCCGCAAGGCGCGGCGCGCGGCGCTTGCGCCTGCTACGCCGCTGGGCGCGGCTGCGCCTGTCCCCCCTCGCCCGGCGTCACCCGCGGCTGTTGCTACCACCCCCGCCATGATGGTGCGCGCCGATGCACTGGCCATCGCCAGTTCCACCGGTGGGCCGCAGGCGCTGGCCGATCTGTTCAAGGGGCTGGCGGGTAAGCTCTCGCGCGTACCGGTATTTGTCACTCAGCATATGCCGCCCGCCTTCACCACGATTCTCGCGCAGAATATCGGTAAGGTGGCGGGCGTAGAATGCCACGAGGCGACCGATGGTGAGCGCGCCTTGCCGGGGGTGATTTATGTGGCGCCGGGCAATTACCATTTGCGGGCGGAGCCGAGCGGGGCAGGGCAGCCTATCTTGCGCATCACGCAGGAGCCACCGGAAAATTACTGCCGCCCGGCGGCCGACCCGATGTTTCGCAGCTTAGCCTCCGTTTATGGCCGCAAGCTACTCGCCGTGGTGCTGACCGGTATGGGGTCAGACGGTAAGCTGGGTGCAGAGCAGATTGTAGCCGCCGGCGGGCAGGTGCTGGCGCAGGATGAGGCAAGCTCCGTCGTCTGGGGTATGCCGCGCGCTGTCGCAGAGGCAGGGTTCGCCAAGGCGATTCTGCCGCTTGGTGAGCTTCCCGCCTATATTGAGAGGGCGATTGTATGACCCTCGTATTACGCAAGGATGAGTTCGACATCATCGCAGAATTTCTGAAGCAACGCTCCGGCCTCGCGCTGACGCAGGATAAGATGTACCTCATCGAAACGCGGCTGCAGCCGATTACGCGCAATCACGGTATCAAGGATATTCCGGAAATGATCGCGCGCCTCAAGGCGGGCACCCTGCCGCCTGCGGTGATCACCGAGATGACCGAGGCCATGACCACCAATGAATCCATGTTCTACCGCGATACCAAGCCATTTGAGTATCTCACCAAGGTGATGGTGCCGGCGATGAAGGCGGCGGGGCGTACGCATCTGCGTATCTGGTCGGCTGCCTGCTCCACGGGGCAGGAGCCTTA
>CANHAG010000185.1 GCA_947458525.1 Rhodospirillaceae bacterium
CGGAGATCAAGAAAGCCTCGCCAAGCAAAGGCATCATCCGCGCGGCGTTTGATGTAGATGCACTCGCACGCGCCTATCAGGCCGGTGGTGCCGCCTGTCTTTCGGTGCTGACGGACGAGCCCTATTTTCAAGGAGCAGATGACTATCTGGTCACGGCACGGGCGGCGGTGGATTTGCCCGTACTGCGCAAGGATTTCATGCTCGACCCCTACCAGATTCTCGAATCCCGGGCACTCGGGGCAGATTGTGTGTTACTGATTATGGCGGCGCTGACAGATACGGAAGCGCAAACACTCGAAGCCCTCGCCCAGTCGCTCGGGATGGATGTGCTCGTGGAAGTACATGACGAAAAGGAGCTGGCGCGCGCACTTGACCAGCTTTCCTCGCGGCTGATAGGCATTAATAACCGCTCGCTGGTAACGCTTGAGGTTTCACTTGCAACGTCGCATCGGCTGCGGCCGATGATTCCGGAAGGTTATACCGTGGTGTGCGAAAGTGGGATTGCCTCACGCGCAGATATCGCCGCCATGCGTGCCATTGGCATCCATGCGTTTCTTGTTGGTGAATCGCTGATGCGCGAGGCAGATGTGACTGCCGCCACCAGAAAATTACTAGGTTAGGCTTGCCACTCTGCGGCGTCAGATTTCACCCAGACACCACAGCAGCACGGCTTTTTGCACATGCAGCCGGTTCTCGGCTTCGTCCCATACTGCGGATTGCGCGCCGTCAAGCACGTCGTCGGTGACTTCCTCGCCCCGGTGTGCGGGCAGGCAATGGAGGAACAGCGCCTGCGGTTTTGCCTGCGCCATCAGCGCGGCATTCACCTGAAACCCGCGGAATGCCTGTTTGCGGGTAAGCGTATCATCATCCCCCATCGAAACCCAGGTGTCCGTCACTACTACATCTGCGCCAGCCACCGCTTCTTGCGGACTGGTGCCAAGGGTAATATGCGCGCCGCGCGCTTTGGCAGCGCTTAGAATGGTTGCATCAGGCGTCAGAGTTTTCGGGCAGGCCAGATGCAGCGTGAAGTGCATTTTTTCAGCGGCGATAATCCAGCTATTGGCCATGTTATTCCCATCGCCCACCCAGGCGATTTTTTTGCCTTTAATACTGCCAAGCCGCTCCTCGACCGTCATCACATCAGCAAGCAACTGGCAGGGGTGGAGCAGATCCGTCAGACCGTTAATCACCGGCACGGTGGCATACTGGGCAAGCTCAAGCAGCGAGGCATGGGCATAGGCACGCAGCATCAGCGCATGGCAATAACGCGAAAGCACGCGGGCAGTATCGGCCACTGTTTCGCCGCGGCCAAGCTGCAGGTCATCTTTCTGCAGCACGACCGCATGACCGCCCAGCTCAGTGATTGCCACCTCGAACGATACGCGGGTGCGGGTTGAGTTTTTTTCGAAAATCATGGCAAGGGTTTTGCCGGCAAGCGTGTGGTTATCGCCCATCTTACGCGCGGTTTTGCGGCGCACGGCCTCGGCCAGAATTACATCCAGATCCAGGGCGCTTACATCCCGCCAGTCAAGAAAATGCCGCATGAGGGTCTCCCTTTCACATCACCTGTGCAATCTTCTGAAGTGCTTCGTCCACCTCTTCTGCGCTTACATTCAGCGGTGGCATGAGGCGCAACACATTCGTCACAGTCGGGGCGGTGACAAGCCCCTGCTCCAGCAATTTTGCTGCAAGCGCCCGCGCATCACCCGTGGGTACGAGCCCCAGCATAAGCCCCACCCCGCGTATATCTGCAATCACCGCCGGATGGGTGGCGGCAAGTGCTGCAAGCCCCGCTTTCAACCGTGCCCCCATGGTTTCCACATGCGCAAAAAATCCGGGTGCGAGCATGAGGTTCAATACCTCCTGCGCCACCGCCATGGCCAGCGGGTTGGAGCCATAAGTCGAGCCATGCGAACCGGCAGGAAGCACCGCCCCCACCCGTTCGGTCACGAGCGTCGCGCCGAGCGGGAACCCGCCGCCAATGCCTTTGGCAACACTTGCAATATCAGGCACAATCCCTGCGCGCTCGAACGCAAAAAGCGCGCCCGGGCGGCCATAGCCGCATTGCACTTCGTCGCACATGAGGAGGATGCCCTCGCGGTCGCACAGTGCGCGAATCTGGCGCAAGAACGCAAGGTCAAACGCCCGCACCCCGCCCTCGCCCTGAACTGGCTCGAGCAGAATACCGGCCGTGTTTTTGCTGATGGCGCGCTCCACCGCTGCAACGTCATTAAACGCCACGCGGTCAAACCCGTTCAGCAACTGGCCGAATCCGGCGCGGGCGCTGTCATTGCCACCGGCCGAAATTCCGCCATAGGTGCGGCCGTGAAACCCGCCCTCAAACGTGATGATGCGGTGGCGGTAGGGCGCACCGGTTTCATAGTGATAGCGGCGCAGAAATTTAATGCCTGCCTCCACCGCCTCCGCGCCTGAGGAACAGAAAAAAACAGAGTCTGCGAAGCTTGCCGCCACCAGCGCATGCGAAAATTTCTCAAGCGCAGGCGTTAGAAACTGGTTGGAGCAGTGCCAGAGCGTTTCGGCCTGCGATTTGAGCGCCGCCACCAGTGCCGGGTGGCCATGGCCGAAACTATTCACCCCGATACCGGCAGCAAAATCAAGATAGCGCTTGCCCGAGCTGTCTTCCAGATAGCAGCCCTGCCCCCGCGTGATCGTGACGCCGGTGCGGCGATAAATGGGCAGGTAGGGGGTAATCACGGCTACCCTTTCAACCGGTAGCCACGGCGGATCATGCTGTAGCTGAGCAGCCACAGGGCGATATTGGTAACCACCAGCACGGCCGCACCCAGCCATGGCGAGGAATCACTATAGCCGATGATGGCGTAGCGGAACCCGTCAATCATATAGAAAAACGGGTTGGCATGGCTGATATGCTGAAACAGCGTCGGTAGATCACGGATGGAATAAAACGTGCCCGATAAAAACGAAAGCGGGGTGACAAGATAATTGGTATAGGCTGCAATCTGGTCGAAGGTCTGGGAGATAATCCCCGCAATCAGCCCTAAAAGCGCCAGCATCATGCTTGCGGCAAGCACAAAGAAAATTGCGGCGCCGGCATCATGCACGGAAAAAGGCACGAACAGCCACATGGCAACAGAAACGCTGATGCCCACCAGCACCCCGCGGGTGATGCCGCCCATCACCAGACTGAAAGTGATTTCACCAGCCGAAAGCGGCGGCATGAGCAGGTCATTGATGACGCCCTGAATTTTCTGCAGCATGAGCGAAGACGACGTATTGGCAAAGGCGTTCTGCACAATCGCCATCATGATAAGGCCGGGGGCGATGAACAGATCGTAGGGAATACGGCCATCAATCAGCCGCGTATGCGCGCCCATGGCCAGCGTCAGAATGGCAAGAAATAACAGCGTCGTCACCATCGGTGCGATAATCGTCTGGTTCCATACTTTCAGAAACCGCCAGGTCTCACGCTTATAGAGCGTTGCAAGCCCGATCCAGTTGGTAGTGTTAACCATTCCCCCGCCTTAACCTATTTGGCGGGAACTGCAAGCTTATCAATGGCTGCTTGGGTTTTGCCGAATGAAGGTTTGATGACAAAACCATCCATAGCCGCCATTTTCAGCCATGCAATGCGGGTAAGGGATTACCGCGTCACTACAAGGCAATTGCCAAGATTGGTTTTGATGCGGCTGCAGACTTCGCCTGCCGCCATGGCAGAACTGAACGGTCCCACCTGCAGGCGGAAAACGGGGGTGCCCTGACTACCCTGCGGCGGGCTCGTAATCTCAGATTTCAGCCCCATGAGCGCGTCGCTGTTTTTTGTCTTTGCTTCTTCCCACGCGGTCTTGGCCTTCGGATGGCTGGAGTAGGAACCAAG
>CANHAG010000186.1 GCA_947458525.1 Rhodospirillaceae bacterium
CCATGGGCGCGGATTAAATCTTCCCCCATGTCATTCGGGTGCGAAGTGGTATAGCGCAGACGCTTCAGCCCGGAAACGCGGGCTACTTCACGCAGTAACTGCGCGAGGCTCGCGCTTGCACCCTGCGCGCCCGTGCCGTGATAGGCATTCACATTCTGGCCCAGCAGCGTAATCTCAAGCGCGCCGGCGGCAACCAGCGCTTCTGCCTCACGCAGAATATCGGCCACAGGCCGCGAGTATTCGGGCCCGCGCGTATAGGGTACCACGCAGAAACTACAGAATTTATCGCAGCCTTCCTGCACGGAAAGAAAGGCCGAAACGCCCTGCATGCCGGTGGGATCCGGCAGTGTGTCGAACTTCGAAACTTCAGGGAATTCGAGCAGAATCTCCGCCCGCTCGCTGCGGATGGTTTCGGTAATCATTGCAGGCAGCTGCGTGTAGCTTTGCGGGCCCACCACAATATCTACATAGGGCGCACGGGCAAGGATTTCCTCGCCCTCTGCCTGTGCCACACAGCCCGCCACACCAATCAACTGGCGTTTGCCGCGCGCGGCCTGTTGCGCTTTGCTGGCGCGCAGCCGCCCAAGGTCAGAATAAAGCTTCTCGGACGCTTTTTCGCGGATATGGCAGGTATTAAGCAGTACCAGATCCGCCTCCGCCGGCGACTCCGTTGGCTCATAGCCCAGTGGTGCCAGCAGCTCCGCCATACGCACAGAGTCATACGCATTCATCTGACAGCCATAGGTTTTGATGTGAAGTTTTTTGGTCATAGTTTTTTTAAAAAATCAGGCACTCTTAGCACTCTTTTTTACATGTCATCCCCGCGCAGGCGGGGATCCAGCGCTAAATTTGCGGCGCGGACGCGCCGTGCTGGATTCCCGCCTGGGCGGGAATGACAAATGTTGGTGTAACGACAGTGGGTGCATGCTACGGCAGTTGTCCAGAAATTTCGGCCTCAATCTTTGCGGCCAGAATAAAATCATTGCGTGTCAGCGCGCTGAAATGGTGGGTGGTGAGCGTTACCCCCACATAGCCCCAGCCGAGCGTGAGATCCGGGTGGTGGCCTTCGCCTTCTGCCAGTGCGCCAATATGGTTCACACAGGCAAGTGCTGCCGAAAAATCCTTAAACGTATAGCGGCGGGTGATGGCTTTGCCGTCTGGCGCAACCTCCCAGCCCGGAAGCTCCGCCATCAATGCCGCAATTTCCGCCTCGCTGAGCACCGTGCCCTCGCCATGGCAGGCTCCGCATGTTTCTTTCGTCAGCGCTTCTGGCATTTTTGTCTTCCTTTGTGGTTCCCCGGCTTTTATACAGGGCTTATGGCCTGCGCGAAAGCGCGAAAATAATTTCCTGTAATGGTATGGCATGACGGCACTCTCTAACCATCTTCGCCTTGGGGTGAATGTGGATCATGTGGCCACACTGCGTAATGCACGCGGTGGGCAATTTCCCGACCCTGTCGAGGCTGCAGTATGCGCGATCCGCGCCGGTGCGGATGGGATTACCGTGCATCTACGCGAAGACCGCCGCCATATCCGTGATGCGGATGTAGTACGCCTTAAGGAGGAGCTTGCCGCGCCGATTAATCTTGAAATGGCGGCAACGCCTGAGATGCTGGATATTGCGCGTGCCATCCGCCCCCATGCCTGCTGTATTGTGCCGGAGAAGCGCGAGGAACGCACCACCGAAGGCGGGCTCGATATCTGGGGGCATGAGGCGGCGCTTACCGACTATACCCGCCGATTGACCGATCTTGGTATTCGCGTCTCGCTGTTCTGTCCGCCCCAGAAAAAGCAGATCGATGCGGCAAAACGGGTCTGTGCGCCGGTGGTGGAGCTTTATACCGGCCATTATGCGGAAGGGCGGGAAGGGGAGCTTGCACGTCTTCAGCAAGCGGTTGCTTATGCCGCATCGCTTGGGCTTGAGGTGCATGGCGGGCACGGGCTGACCTTTGAGAATGTTGCACCGATTGCGGCCATTCCCGAAATGCGCGAGCTTAATATCGGACATTTTCTGATAGGTGCTGCGATCTTTACCGGCCTGGAAGTCGCCATTCGTACCATGCGCGAACATATGCATCACGCGCGGGAGGGCAAGGCGGTCAGCCATACTTCCGAACGGCTTTAGCGATTACGCCGGCCTGGTTTCAAGAAATTCAGCAAAGGCAGTATAGATCGCCCGTTTGGCGTAATGCGCGGGTGGCACCTTTGCGCAGGCGGCGCGGTAGCGGGGAAGATCTGCCGCTACCATACGGATGGCCTCGGCCAATGCCGCCGCGTCTCCCGATGGGCAGGTGCGGCCAAGCCCGTGCGCTTCCACATATTCGCGGCATTCCCCGCGCAGTGAGCACACGATGGGCAGGCCAGCGGCAAGATAATCAAAAAATTTATTGGGCATGGCTTCGTTATGGCCAGTGAGCAATGCGATATCGGTGATGCGCAATAACGCGCGGGCAGATGCGGTATCCATCCAGCCCGGAAGCGAAAAGCGTTCGGGATCTCCCTGCAGCGCGCGCAGATTTTCCATCATTTCACCGTCACCGGCGATGGTGATGTGAATCGGCGTGCCGCTGTCTGCCAGTAGTTTCGCTGTCTCGGCAATCGTCAACACATCCGCCGTATGGCCAAGGCTGCCAAGGAAACTGACACGCACCGGCGCACCGGGCGGGGCGGGGACTCTGGTGATCTCCTCACCCTCTGAAAGCTCGGTGCCCAGATAAAACACGCGGCAGCGATCGCCATCGCTACGCCCCGATTTCTGGATCGCCCAGCCAAGCACATTCGTGCTCATGGAGGTGAGGTAATCTGCCTCGCGCAGCATGCGTCCCGCATATGGGTAAAGCAGGGCTACCCCAAGCCTGACCAGTGGTTTGAGGGCAGGGGGGGCGTAATCCGCAAACGTATCCGGCCATTGGTCGCGTACATCCACCACCACCGGAATGCCGCGCGGGCGGGCGTAAGCCTGTGCCTCACGCACCCATTCGATGATGGGATAGGCGACAAGAATCAGATCCGGCGTTTCAGTGGAGCGCTCGGCCTGTTCCCGCCAGCGTTTCGCCAGCCTGCGGTGATGAAGAATGCGCGCCAGCGAGAGATTGCTTCGGTAGGTGCCGGCATGAAGCATCTGAACCACCACGCCTGTGGGCAGGGTGATTTCTTTATCCGCTTCAGCATAGAGTGTTTTGGCACGGTGGTGGAAGGTCGAGCAGTACCAGCGCACTGCATGGCCGCGCCCTGCCAGGGTTTCTGCCAGCATGCCCACACGCATCTGCTTGGCACCGGGCGCCAGCGGCAATTGTTCACTGTCTTTTAAAATCCAGATTTTCATGCTGGATTTCATGGCAGAAACGCGGCATGACTGCCAGTGGAAATCCTATGAAAAAAACACTCACCTGTCTTTTTTTTGCTATCACCCCGCTGCTGGTTTTTTTCAGCGCGATGGCAATGACGCCGCTGCTCTTTATATTAGCGCTGCTCGCGTTTTTACCCTTTGCGCCCGCGTCACTCAAAGAAGCATGGCGCGCAATGGTTGCGGATAAAACGCTTTGCCTCATCTTGGCGCTGCTGCTTGTGTGGCCGCTTGTCAGCGCCCTGTGGTCACTGGCGCCGCTGGTGACTGTCACGGCATGGGTGTCGGTCGCGCTTGTCTGTTTTGCGGGGGCGCTTGCGGTGAAAGCACGCCCGGCCATGCAACCCCTTCCGCAGTGGGTGACGCTCGGGATGGCACTGGGGATGGCGACTGCCAGCCTGTTGATTCTGCTTGAGCAGTTTCCCCATGGCGGACTTATCACGCTGGTTACGCACTATACGGGCGGCGACGCGC
>CANHAG010000187.1 GCA_947458525.1 Rhodospirillaceae bacterium
AGCATCATCCGTGAGACACACCCGCTTTTTATCGGCGTTTATAGCGGGTCACTCTCCGAAGCGGCGGTGCAGAACTATGTGGAAGAGAGTGACTGCATCCTCATGCTCGGCGCGTTTGTTACGGACGTGTTTCTGGGCATGAACACCGCGCATCTCAGGCGCAAAAATACGATTCTGGTCACCACCGAAAAAGCTCGTATTGCGCACCGCACCTATGAGCAGATTGTGTTTCGCGAATTTCTTGAACATCTGGGGCGGGCGAACATTAACCCGCGTCACCCCGGCAGACTTCCTGCGCCAGCGCCTGCGCCAGCGCCCCTCAAGCCCGCCGAGCGGGAAGCGCCCCTCACCATTGCCAGTTTCTTCCGGATTTTAGGCCCGCATGTGGGGGAGAAAAATACGGTCATCTGCGATACGGGCGATGCGCTGCTGGGCGCCATGCAGCTTCGCACCCATGGCAGCAGTGATTTTCTTTCGGATGCGTATTATCTGAGTATGGGCTTTGCGGTGCCCGCTTCCATTGGCGTCATGGCAGGTGCGCCCGACGAGCGCGTGTTCGTGATTGTGGGGGACGGCGCGTTTCAGATGACCGGCATTGAGCTTTCCACGGCCGCGAAATATCACATGAAGCCGATCGTGTTTGTTCTGAATAATGATGGCTACGGTACCCAGCGCCATATTCTCGATGGTTCCTTCAACGAAATCCACCCCTGGCATTATACCAAACTCACCGAGCTTCTGGGCTATGGGTTGGCGCGCCGCGTGACCACGAACGGCGCGCTGGAAGAGGCGATTAGTGAAGCCCTCGCCGCCGATACCCTCGCACTGATTGAAGTGGTCGTGCCGCGCAATGATTCCTCCGCTGCCCTGAAGCGCATGGGTGAGGAACTGGGCAAATTGCGCGATAAGAATAAGCGTAAATAAACAGCGCTACGGATTATTTTCAGCCGCTGCAAGATAGTGCCGTGCCAGAGGCAGGGTGATGGCGCGGGCAGACTGCATGGCGGCCGCGTCGAGCCAGGTGGCGGCACGCGCGGCGGCGGCGTAAGAACGTTCCATCCGTGCTACAAGATAGGTCAGCACTTCCGGCGCCACGCGCAGCTGGCGGTCGGAAAAATGTTTGGCAAGAATCGCCGCAAGCATGGCTTCATCCGGCGCGCCCAGCTCAACATAAATCAGCGCGCTCAGGCGCGAATGTAAATCCGGCGTGCGGGTGGTGATATGTGCCGGCGGCACGGGTGCGGTAAGCAGCAGCCGGCCAGCCCCCGCCCGGCAGTCATTAATGAGCCTGATAAGGGCGGCGTCATCTTTCATGGTTGTGATATCTTCAAGCACCCATAACGGCGCGGGCGGTGGTGCCTGAATACTGTGTTCATCAAGCACGCATCCCCCATGGCGGGCGATCAGCCAGTGGATGAAATGGGTTTTGCCTGAACCTGCGGGGCCAATCAGTGCCAGCACCGGCTCCGGCCAGCGATGCAGATCGCCCAGAATCTCTGTGGCGCGCCGGTTGGCTTCGCCCAGCATATAGTCAGCCGGGTCATAGCTGACGCGCGGCGCAAAATGCATGGGCAACTGGGTAGAAGGGCTCATTTGGTGGCGTGGTAAAGCGGACTGGCGAGATAGCGCCCGACGAAAAACCGTACCAGCACGCCAATCACCGCCGTGATGGGTACGGCAAGCAACACCCCGACAAACCCAAGAGTGACCGCGCCGGCAAGCAACCCAAACAACATCCATAGCGGGTGCAGGCCAACGCTTTTTCCCACAATCGTAGGGGTGAGGAATTGCTGCTCCAGCACCTGCCCGACAAGGTAAATACCAAGCACCACCCAGAAGGCGCCCGCCGCCCCAAATTCGAGATAGGCCACCCCAAGGGCAAGCGACAGGCTGACGATAGTGCCGATATAAGGAATGATGATGGAAATCGCCGTAATCAGGGCAATGATGAGAGAGAAATTAAGCCCCGCAAGGCTGAGCGTCACAGCGTAATATACGGCGAGAATCGACATCACCGTTACCTGTCCGCGCAGGTATCCGGCAAGCGTTGCATTGATGATGCGGCATTGCTCGCGGATGGTTTCCACATGCGCGCGCGGCAGGAGGGCATCGACCGCGGCCACCATTTTGTCCCAGTCGCGCAGCAGGTAGAAACAGACAATCGGCGTAATGAGGAGCAGCGATACAAGATTGAGCAGCGCCGCGCCCGAGGCCATAAGCCCTTGCAGAAAACCGCTGAGTGCGGTCATGAGTTTGGTGGTAATATGTTCCGACGGAATTGGCTCGCCACCATTCAGCGCACCCAGATGCTCAAGTATCGGCTGCGCCTTATATTCAATCAGATCGCGCAAGTTCGCCACCAGCCCCGGTAAGGTTGCAAGCAACGCGCCAAGCTGGTGATAAAGCAGCGGCGCCAGCCACATCAGAACAAGCAGAAGCCCGAAGAAAAATCCGATCGTGATGATGGCTGTTGCCAGCACGCGCGAGAGGCCTGCGCGCTCCAGCCGGTCGGCCAGCGGGTCAAACAGATACGCCACCCCCATGCCTACCACAAAGGGCAGCAGCACCTGACGGGTCGCCTGCAGCAGCAGTACAAACGCCACCACCAGCCCCAGCCAGAACAGCCATTGCAGCATCCGTCCGCGTGTTACTTCACCCGCCATGGTTCCTCATATTCAGCACTAACCCTTTACCCTCACTACGCACGAAAATAGCCGATTTTTTCAAATGTGCACGCAGCTTTTTCTCCTTACCGTCATAATAAAGCATGCCTTCCACCCGGTGCAGATCGCTGGTGGGCAGCACCAGCTGTTTGAAGCCGGGATAGCTGCGCAGCGCCGCCTGCATTTCGCCGAACTCGCGCATGGTGATGAAGGAGAAGGTGACAGGAATAGCCGGTGCGGTTGCCAGCGCTTCGCGTTCCTGAATCGCTACCGAGGAGGCAAGGTCATTTGCCACCTGCGCAATGGCCTGAGCAGCGGCATGAATCCGCACCTCGTTTTTCTCAAGCGCATTTTCGGGGTTAAGGGTGACGCGTTCAAGCCTGGTACCCTCTTTTGTCAGCCGGCGCAGCAGAATATCGGTCGGCTCGGCCGTATCCGGCAGACCCAGTGTCACCACCGCTACCAGCACTTCGCTCGCCACATAGCGCTCTACCATCGTGCCAAGCCCCTGATAGGTAATGGTCAGCACATTATTATAATCAACAACGCGTAAGTCTTCCGGGTCGCCCATCGGCAGCACGACCGAGCCTTTGCCCATTTTCAGTGCAAGGCTTTTGAGCGGCACGGTCAGGGGGTTGCGCTTTTCCCATAGAAGCGGGCGCGGCTCTTCCACATAGACCGGCAGCACCAGAATACCGCGGCGGCGGAAATTCACCCGGTCTTCCTCCGCCGGGGGCAGGCCGAGCGCCTCACGCAATGGCGTGTCTATGATGGTCACCTTCATCTGCAGATAGGTGGTATTCTCACGCCGCGAGCGATCGGTAATGGTGAAGCCGCGCACCATGTCATTCAGTTCATCTTCGCGCATCTGGGAGAGTATTTCTTCGCTTCCCATCGCTCCGAGCTTGCGCGAAAGCATATAAATCGCCCGTTTCTTGCCATATTCCACTGCTTGTTCGTACGCCTTGCTGCGCTCGCTATCCACCCCGACACCCACCACCGTGATTTCATGCATGGCGGCGCGCGCAGGCAGAGAAGCCATCGTGAGCGCCAGCAGCAGCACGGCCATGACCGCCATGCGCGGCACATGCTTCCGGCGTTGCCAAGGGTCAGATAATTCGCTAATGCTGCGCCACATCAT